>JBMCMJ010000027.1:0-16160 GCA_048615135.1 Pseudomonadota bacterium | reverse complement strand
CCACGACGACGGGCCGCTGCCGCTGCTCGTCGCCGTTGCCAGCCAGAACGGCCGCGAGGTGACGCCCCATGCCGGGCGGACGCGCAAGTTCCTGCTGTTCGCCGCGACCGCCGAGGGTGGCGTCGAGGAGGTGGGCCGGTTCGAGTTGCCCAAGACCATGGCCCTGCACGGCTGGCCGCACGGCCGGCCGCACCCCTTGTTCGCCTTCGATGCCGTCGTCGCCGCCAGTGCCGGCGAGGGCGTGCGCCGACGGTTGGGCGGGGCCGGCGTCGCCGTGGTGGTCGTCGAGCCGACCGACGCCGCCACCGCCGCCAAGCTCGCCTTGGAGCACCTGCGCAAGGCCGTCGGCGCCGACGCCTGACGCCACGTTCCGTTCGGCCCAGGATCGGGGGTGCAGGGGACGATGCCCCCTGCAAAAGCCTTCCTTCTCTTCCCTTAGCTTCCCGCCGCTACCACTCCGGGCGGGGCGGGCGCAGGCTGATCCAGCCCTGGTCGACCACGTAGACGAACACGCCCGTCAGGAGGACCGCCGCCAGCGTGGCGACGGCCATCTTCAGCGCGATGCGGGGCTTCTCCGGCGCGCTCGCGGCGTGGCCCTTCTCGGGCTGTTCGGGCGGGTGCGCGCCGAAGGGCAGCGTCATGAACAGCACGAGCCACCAGCTGATGGCAAAGACGACGATCGCGCTGACGAGGGTCATGCCTGCTCGAGTTCGACCAGCGTGCCCTGAAAGTCCTTCGGGTGAAGAAACAGCACCGGCTTTTTGTGCGCGCCGATCTTCGGGTCGCCGTCGCCGAGCACGCGCGCACCCCCCGCCTTCAGCCGGTCACGGGCGGCGAGGATGTCGTCGACCTCGTAACAGACATGATGGATGCCGCCCGACGGGCTCTTTTCGAGGAAGGCCTTGATCGGCGAATTCTCGCCGAGCGGGTAGAGCAGCTCGATCTTGGTGTTGGGCAGTTCGATGAAGACGACCGTGACGCCGTGGTCCGGCTCGTCCTGCGGTGCGGAAACCTTGGCGCCCAGCACGTCGCGGTACTGGGCGACGGCGGCGGCGAGGTCCGGCACGGCGATGGCGACATGATTGAGGCGACCGATCATCGGTGTTCTCCCGGAGGGTGTGGGCTCCGTGGTGCAACAGGTGGAAGAGAAGAGCCAGGGGGACTTGATGGTCCCCCTGGAACCCCCGGCCGTGGCTGCGCCACGGCACTTCGGAAAACGTGGCGGCAGCGATGACCGCGTGCGGTCATCGCTGCCGCCGGGGGTTTCCAAGGGGGCCAAAAGCCCCCTTGGCCTTTCCCCCGCCATCCTTTCGGCCGTGCCCTGCCCTACGTGGCGGCGTCTTCCAGTTGGGCCAGCATTTCGGGGGAGAGGCGGACGATCTGGACCTGGATGACCGGGCGGCGGTCGCGGCTGAGGGCGAGGTGGCGGCGGATGGTGGTGCGCACGCGCTCCTCGACGCGGGCATCGTCCTCGATCTCGCGGTCGCCCAGGCGTTCCATCTCGTCGACCAGGGCGTCGGCGAGATCCTGCAGGGTTTCGGAGCGATCCTCGAGTTCGACGCTGCCGACCGAGGTGACCTTGGGCGGGGCGAGGACGCTGCCGTAGCTGTCGAGGACGAGGCTGACGAACAGGGTGCCGTTGTTGGCGAGCTTGCGGCGCTGGCGATAGCGCTCCGCGTCGACCGCGAGGAAGTGGCCGTCCTCGTAGGCGTGGCGGCCGACCGGAACCTCGCCGATGATCTCGGGCTCACCGGGCGCGAGCCGGACGAGGTCGCCGTCGGTCACCAGGAGCGCGTGTTTGGCGCCGTGGCTGGTGGCGAAGGCGACGTGCTCCTTCAGGTGGCGCAGTTCGCCGTGGACCGGGATGACGGTCGCGGGCTTCACCCAGCGATAGAGTTGGGCGACCTCGTCGCGCGAGGGATGGCCCGAGACGTGGACGAAGTGGTCGTCCTCGGTGATGACGGTTACGCCCTGCTTCACGAGGTTGTTGTGCAGGTCGTAGATGATCCGCTCGTTGCCGGGGATGATCTTGGAGGAAAAGATCGCGGTGTCGCCCGGGTCGAGGGAGATGCGCGGGTGGGCGCCCGAGGCGATGCGGGCCAGCGCCGCGCGCGGCTCGGCCTGGCTGCCGGTGCAGAGCAACAGCACCTCGCGGCGCGGCAGGTGCATGACGTCGCGCTCGTCGAGCAGAGGCGGCATGTCGCGCAGATAGCCGCAGTCCTTGGCGGCGGCGACCATGCGGCGCATCGAGCGGCCGATCAGGGCGACCCGGCGGCCGGCCTTGGTCGCGGCGTGCATCGCGGTCTGCAGCCGGGCGACGTTGGAGGCGAAGGTGGTGAGCACCACCCGGTTGGGCTGGTCGGCGATGACCTTGGTCAGGGCCTCCAGGACCTCCGCCTCGGAGCCGGACGTACCCGGATTGGTGATGTTGGTGCTGTCCGCGACCATGGCGAGCACGCCGCCGGTCTGGCCCAATTCCTGCAGCGCCTCGATCTGGCCGGCCTCGCCGAGTTGCGGTGCCGGGTCGAGCTTCCAGTCGCCGGTGTGCAGGATGCGGCCGTAGGGGGTTTCCAGGACCAGCATCGACGCCTCGGGGATCGAGTGCGTCATGTGCACGAAGCGGCAGGCGAACGGGCCGACGCGGAAGGTCTCGCCGGGCTCGACCACGTTGATCGGCACGCGCTGCCGGATGGTCGATTCCTCCAGCTTGCGGCGCAGCACGGCGGCGGTGAAGGGCACGCACCAGATCGGGCAGCGCAGCCGCTCCCAGAGATAGGGGACGGCGCCGATGTGGTCCTCGTGGGCGTGGGTCAAAACGAGGCCGTCGAGCTTGCCCTTCTCCTGCTCGATGAAGCCGATGTCCGGCAGGATGATCTCGACGCCGGGGATACGGTCGTCGGCGAAGGTGATGCCGAGGTCGACCATCAGCCAGCGCTGGTCGAGCCCGTAGAGATTGACGTTCATGCCGATCTCGCCCGCTCCCCCGAGGGGCACGAAGTAGAGCGGGTGGTCGTCGGTCATCCTGTAGCCTCCATGCGGGCAACATCGGCCCGGAAAAGATCGACGAGGCCGATCATGGTCAAGTCGCGGTCGATCGTATCGATGGCGTGGGTGGCGCCGCCGAACAACGGCGCCAGCCCGCCCGTGGCGATGGTGCCCATCGGCTTGCCGAACTCGGCGCGAATGCGGTCCACCAACCCCTCGATGAGGGCAACATAGCCCCAAAACACACCGGATTGCATCGCCGAAACGGTACTGTCACCGATGACGCGCTGGGTCTTCTCGATGCCGATGCGCGGCAGCTTGGCGGCGGCGTGGTGCAGCGCCTCCAACGAGAGGTTGACCCCGGGCGCGATGATGCCGCCGTGATAGGCGCCCTCGGCGTCGACCACGTCGAAGGTGGTGGCGGTGCCGAAGTCGATGACGATGAGGTCGCCGCCGTGATGGCGGTGCGCGGCGTAGGCATTGACCAAGCGGTCGGCGCCGACCTCGCGCGGGTTGGGCAGGCGCACCCGGATCGGCACCTCGATCTCCTGGCCGACGAAACCGATCGGGCAGCGCAGCCGGTCGCGGCACATCCAGCGCAAGGGCATCTGCGCCTGGGGGACGACCGACGAGGCCACGGCGTGTTCGATCCGTTTGGGATCGAAGCCCGCCATCTCCATCAACTGGACCAGGGCCAGGGCGTACTCGTCGGCGGTGCGGTCGCGCACCGTGGCGAGGCGCCAGCTCTCCAGCCGCCGGTCGCCGTGGTAGAGCGCGAAGACGGTGTTGGTATTGCCGACGTCGATCGCGAGCAGCATCAACCCTTCTCCTGCGTTCGCACCAGCTCCACGTCGCCCACGGCGACGCTCACCACGCCCGATGGCGTCTCTACGCGAAGGGCGCCCGTCTCGTCGATGCCGCCGTGGCGGCCGAGCAGGACGTCGCCCGAGCGGACCACCCGGAGATCGGCCCCCAACCCCGCGGCGCGCGCGAGCCACGCCTCGCGGATCGGCGCGAAGCCCGCCTCGTGGAGCCGGGTGAAGCGGTTGCGGAGGTGGGGGAGGTAGGCGGCCAGCAGGCGGTCGGGCGTGGTGGCGATCCCTGCCGCAGCCAGCGAGGTGGCGGTCTCCAGCGGTGGGGCGGCGGCGATGTTGATGCCCGTGCCGATCAACAGGTGGCCGGAGTCCAGCTCCAGCAGGATGCCCGCGATCTTCCGGCCATCGAGCAGCAGGTCGTTCGGCCATTTGAGGCGCGGCCGACCGCCCAGATCCTCGATCGCCTCGGCGAGGGCCACCGCGACGACCAGGGACGAGCAGGGCAACAGGCGGGGCGGCAGGGCCACGGGCAGCACCACCGAGGCGTAGAGATTGCCTTCGGGCGAGGTCCAGGCGCGGTCGAGCCGCCCGCGGCCCGCCGTCTGCCGGCGGGCAACGACCACGACGTCGCCCATGCCGGCCCGGGCATGGGCACGGGCGAGATCCTGGGTCGAGCCCACTTCGTCGTGGGCCTCGATCCGAAAGCCGGCGATGCGGGCGGGCGGGGTCAAGCTCGACCGCGCGCGGTTACGGGAACAGCGCGCGCGCGGCCGCCCCTGCCGTCCCGAGAATGGGCCCCGGGAACACGATGAAGAAGGCGGTCACGGCCGTGGTGACCACGAGCACCACCTTCAGTTCCGGATCGATGCCCTTGTCCAGCGGCTCGGGCGGCGCGTCGAAGTACATCAGCTTGACGATGCGCAGGTAGTAGAAGGCGCCAACCACGCTGGTCAGCACGCCGAACACGGCAAGCGCCAACAGGCCGGCGTCGACCGCCGCGAGGAACACGTAGAGCTTGCCGAAGAAGCCGGCGAGCGGCGGGATGCCGGCGAGCGAGAACATGAAGATGGCGCCGGCCAACGCCAGGAGCGGCTGATCCTTGGAGAGCCCGGCGAAGTCCTGCACGCGATCGAGTTCCTGACCGCGCCGCCGCAGCGTCATGATCACGGCGAAGGTGCCGACGGTCATGAAAAGGTAGAGCGTCATGTAGACCAGCACGCCGAACACGCCGCGCTCGGTGCCGGCGGCGAGGCCGACCAGGGCGTAGCCGACATGGCCGATGCCCGAATAGGCCATCAGCCGCTTGATGTTGGTCTGGCCGATCGCGCCGAAGGCGCCGAGCGCCATCGAGCCGATGGACACGGCCACCACGATCTGCTGCCAGTCGTCGACCAAGGCACCGAACGGCTCGGCGAACACCCGCACGGTGAGGCCCATCGCCGCGATCTTGGGCGCCGCCGCGAAGAACGCGGTGACCGCGGTCGGCGCCCCCTCGTAGACGTCGGGCGTCCACATGTGGAAGGGCACCGCCCCCAGCTTGAAGGCGAGGCCCGCGGCGATGAACACGAGCCCGACCAGGGCGCCGATCGGCAGTTGCGTCTCGCCCGTGACGTAGAGGCCCTGCAGGGTGGTGAAGTCGATGGTCCCGGTGAAGCCGTAGACCAGCGAGATGCCGTAGAGCAGCATGCCCGAGGCGAGCGCGCCCAGCACGAAGTACTTGAGCCCGGCCTCGGTCGACTTGAACGTGTCGCGCTGGAAGGCGGCGAGCACGTAGAGCGGCAGGCTCATCAGCTCGAGCGCGATGTAGAGCGCGAGAAAGCTGTTGGCCGAGAGCAGCAACCCCATGCCGGCGGTCGAGAAGAGGACCAAAAGCGCGTATTCGAAGCGCTCCAGCCGCTCCTGGCGGAGATAGGGCTGGGCGATCAAGAGCGTGCCGATGGCGCCGAGGAACACCACGCCCTTCATGAAGCCGGCGAAGGGGTCCAGCACGAAATTGTCGCCGAAGCTGGGGATCGAGCCCTCGGGCGTGACGATCACCGCGGCGAGGAAGGCCACGCCGAGCGAAACCAGGGCCAGGAGCGAGACCTCGCGCGCGCCCGCGGCGGTGTCCCGAAAGGCGCCGAGCAGCAGCAGCGCCAGCCCGCTGAACAGCAGGATCAGCTCGGGTGCGGCCGGCAGCAGATAGCTCGTGGACATGGACGGGCCTTCGGTTGCGCGCCGCGCTCAGTCGGCGGCCAGGGTGGTGGTGACGGGCTCGAGCTGGAGCAGGAGCGCATCGACGCTCGCCGCCATCGGCTCGAGGAACAGGTTGGGATAGACGCCCATGACGATGACCAGCACGACCAGCGGCGCGAACGCCGCGATCTCGTTGCGGCGCATGTCCTTGATGGCCAGCAGGTCCTCGCGCACGAGCGGCCCGAACACGACCCGGCGATACAGCCAGAGCATGTAACAGGCACCGAGGATCATGCCGGTGGCTGCGAGCGCCGCCACCCAGGCATTGACCTGGAACACGCCGACGATCACCAGCACCTCGCCGACGAAGCCGCTGGTGCCGGGCAGGCCGACCGAGGCCAGCATGAACAGCATGAAGACGAACGCGTAGGCCGGCATCCGCTCGGCCAGACCGCCATAGCGGCGGATCTCGCGGCTGTGGATGCGGTCGTAGATGACGCCGACGCACATGAAGAGCGCGGCCGAGACGATGCCGTGGCTCAGCATCTGGATGATGCCGCCCTGGATGCCCTGCGGGTTGAAGGTGAAGACGCCGATGGTGACGATGCCCATGTGCGCCACCGACGAGTAGGCGATCAGCTTCTTCATGTCGTCCTGCATCAGGGCGACCAGCGAGGTGTAGACCACCGCCACGACCGACAGGACGTAGATGAAGGGCGCGAACTCGACCGACGCCTCGGGCAGCATCGGCAGGGAGAAGCGCAGAAAGCCGTAGCCGCCGAGCTTGAGCAGCACGCCCGCGAGCAGCACCGAGCCCGCCGTCGGTGCCTCGACGTGGGCGTCCGGCAGCCAGGTGTGGAACGGCCACATCGGCACCTTGACCGCGAAGGACGCGAACAGCGCGAGGAACAGCCACCACTGCGCTTCGGGGCTGAATTCGGTGCGCATCAGGGTCGGGATGTCGGTCGTGCCGGCCACCAGGTACATGTAGATGATGGCGACCAGGAACAGCACCGAGCCGACCAGCGTATACAGAAAGAATTTGAACGCCGCGTAGATCCGGTTCGGCCCGCCCCAGATCCCGATGATCAGGAACATCGGGATCAGGATACCCTCGAAGAAGATATAGAAGAGGACGACGTCGAGCGCGCAAAACACGCCGACCATCAAGGTTTCCATGACCAGAAAGGCGATCATGTATTCCTTGACGCGGCTGGTCACCGAGTGCCACGAGCCGAGCACGACGACGACCGTGAGGAGCGTGCTCAAGAGCACGAACCAGAGCGAGATGCCGTCGACGCCGACGTGGTAGTCGATGTCGAAGCCCGGCAGCCACGGCGTCTTTTCGACCAGCTGGAAGCCCGCCTGGCTGGGGTCGAACTGGAACCAGATCAACAGGCTCAAGAGGAAGGTGATCGACGAGGTCCAAAGGGCCACGGCCTTGGCGTTCTGCGCCACGACCGCCTCGTCCTCGTGCCGGATGGCGAGGATGAAGACGACACCGACCAGCGGCAGGAAGATGACGAGGGAGAGCAGCGGCCAGTCGCTCATCGGCTCAACCCCGCACCGCGAACAGATACCAGGTGATCAGCGCGGCGACGCCGATCAGCATCACGAAGGCGTAGTGGTAGATGTAGCCGGTCTGCAGCCGCACGACGCGCTTGGTGCCCTGCAACGCAGCCGCGGCAGCACCGTTGGGGCCGTAGTCGTCGATCACCCCGGCATCGATCCGCCGCCAGAGGAAGGTGCCGAGCTGGCGCGCCGGGCGGACGAACACCGCCTCGTAGAGTTCGTCGACGTACCACTTGTTGAAGGACAGCCGGTAGAGCGGGGCGAGGGCTTCTGCGAGCCGGCTGGGCAGGCCCGTCGCTTGGACATAGGCCACCCAGGCGAGGGCGAGACCGACGAGGCCCGCGACCACGGGCGCCAGGATCACCCACATCGGCACGTTGTGCGCTTCGTAGATGATGTTGTGGTCGAGCTGCGCGATGAAGATCGAACCGCCCCAGAACTCGTGGTCGTAGTCGACCATCGGCAGCCCCAGATAGCCCGAAAAGATCGCACCGAGCGCCAGGATGCCGAGCGGGATGGTCATGACCGGCGGGCTCTCGTGGACGTGGTGCATGACCTCCTCGCTCGCCCGCGGCTTGCCGTGGAAGGTCATGAACAACAGACGCCCGGAGTAGAAGGCGGTCATGACGGCCGCGGCCATGCCGAGGGCGAAGGCGTAGAAGCCGACGCCGCTGCCATGCGCGAAGGCCGCCTCGAGGATCAGATCCTTGGAGTAGAAGCCGGCGAAGAACGGCACGCCCATCAACGCCAGCGAGCCGATCCACATCATGGCGTAGGTGAACTTCATGTGCCGCCAGATGCCGCCCATCCGCCGCATGTCCTGCTCGTTCGACATGCCGTGGATCACCGAGCCGGCGGCGAGGAACAACAGCGCCTTGAAGAAGGCGTGGGTGAACAGGTGGAAGATCGCGGCCGCATAGGCGCCGACGCCGAGGGCGAAGAACATGTAGCCGAGCTGCGAGCAGGTCGAATAGGCGATCACCCGCTTGATGTCGTTTTGGGTGAGGGCGACCGTCGCGGCGAAGAAGGCGGTGGAAGCGCCGACGAACGCGACCACGGCAAGGGCGGTCGGCGCGTATTCCATCAGCGGCGAGACCCGCGCGATCAGGAACACGCCGGCCGTGACCATGGTCGCCGCGTGGATCAAGGCCGAGACCGGGGTCGGCCCCTCCATCGCGTCGGGGAGCCAGGTGTGCAGGCCGAGCTGGGCGGATTTGCCCATGGCACCGACGAACAGCAGGATGCAGATCAGGTCGAGCACCGGCCAAGTGCCGCCGAACAGCTGGATGGTGCTGTCGGCATATTGGCTCGCCTGGGCGAACACGGTGTCGAACTCGACGCTGTCGAAGACGAGATAGATGGCGGCGATGCCGAGGATCAGGCCGAAATCGCCGATGCGGTTGACGATGAACGCCTTCATCGCCGCGTTGTTGGCGCTGGCCTTCTCGTACCAGTAGCCGATCAGCAGATAGGAGGCGAGGCCGACACCCTCCCAGCCGAAGAACAGCTGGATGAAGTTGTCCGCGGTCACCAGCATCAGCATGGCGAAAGTGAAGAGCGAAAGATAGCTCATGAACCGCGGGATCGTCGGATCGTGGCTCATGTAGCCGATCGAGTAGAGATGGACGAGCGCGGACACCCAGGTGACGACGACCAGCATCACGGCGGTGAGCGCGTCGATGCGGAGCGTCCAATCGACCTCGAACGAGCCCGAGACCATCCAGGTCATCAGCTCGACCTTGAACGGCTCGCCATAGGGCACGGTGAAGAGCGCGATGCCCGAGAGCATCGCCGAGATCAGCAACAGGATGGTGGTGACGACCTGGGCGGCGCGGTCGCCGATCACCTTGCCGAAGAAGCCGGCAACGATCGCGCCCAGCAGCGGCAGGAAGACGAGGGACGTGTACATGCCGCTAGCCCTTCAGCGCGTTGATGTCCTCGACGGCGATCGAGCCGCGGGCACGGTAGACGACGACGACGATGGCGAGCCCGATCGCCGCCTCGGCGGCCGCCACCGTCAGGATGAACATGGCGAAGATCTGCCCGGTGAGGTCGCCCAGGTGCGCCGAGAAGGCGACGAGGTTGAGGTTCACCGCGAGCAGGATCAGCTCGATCGACATCAGGATGACGATGATGTTCTTGCGGTTCAAAAAAATGCCGAAGATCCCGAGGGTAAAGAGGATCGCGGCGACGACGAGGTAGTGTTCGACGGGGATCGGCATGTCAGAGCCCCCGGCCCGGCTCGACGCGGCGCAGCCGCACCGCCTTGGTGCGGTCGCGGTGGACCTGCTCGCCGATGTTCTGCCGCTTGATCGGCCCACGGTCGCGCAGGGTCAGCGTGATGGCGCCGATGATCGCGACCAGCAGGATGATCCCGGCAAGTTGGAAGGCGAAGAAGTAGTCGGTGTAGAGCACCGCCCCCAGGGCTTCGGTGTTGGTGAGCCCCTCGGGCGTGGGCACGGCCGCGGCGATCGGCGCCTCGGCCAGCTGCAGCGTGCCGAACACGAAGAACAGCTCGACCAGCAACACGATGCCGATGAGCGCGCCGATCGGCAGATACTTCAAAAAGCCCTGGCGCATGGCAACCACGTCGATGTCGAGCATCATGACGACGAACAGGAACAGCACCGCCACCGCGCCGACATAAACCACGATCAGGACCATCGCCAGGAACTCGGCCCCGGCGAGCACGAACAGCCCCGCCGAATTGAAGAAGGCGAGGATGAGGAACAGCACCGAGTGCACCGGGTTGCGCGCGGCGATCACCATGACACCCGAGGCGACGGTGATTCCGGCGAGCAGGTAGAAGACGAACAGGGCGACGGTCATCGGTCAAGGGCTCCACGGCCCGCCGCATGTGCGGCGTGCGGGCGGGGTCGGGGTCAGCGGTACGGCGCGTCGGCTTGCAGATTGGCCGCGATCTCGGTCTCCCAGCGTTCGCCGTTCGCGAGCAGTTTCTCTTTGTCGTAGAACAGTTCCTCGCGGGTGTAGGTGGCGAACTCGAAGTTCGGCCCTTCGACGATCGCATCCACCGGACACGCCTCCTCGCAGAAGCCGCAGTAGATGCACTTGGTCATGTCGATGTCGTAGCGGGTCGTCCGCCGGCTGCCGTCGGGGCGCGGCTCGCTCTCGATGGTGATGGCCTGCGCGGGGCAGATCGCTTCGCAGAGCTTGCAGGCGATGCACCGCTCCTCACCGTTCGGATAGCGCCGCAGCGCATGTTCCCCCCGAAATCGCGGGCTGAGGGGACCTTTCTCGTAGGGATAGTTCAAGGTGTACTTTTTCTTGAACATGTAGCGGAAGGTCAGCCAGAAACCGCTCACCAACTCCTGCAAGAGAAAGGTTTTCGCGGCACGGTCGAGTGTCGTGGCCATGTCGTGTCCCTCGTGGCTTTGCTCGTCGTCGATGCTCGGTCAGGGTAGGAGGTCGAAGGCAAGCAGAACGCCGGACGTCAGCACCACCCAGATCAGCGAGAACGGCAGGAAAACCTTCCAACCGAGCCGCATCAACTGGTCGTAGCGGTAGCGCGGCAGGGTTGCCCGAGCCCAGAAAAAGACGAACAGGACGAAGCAGATCTTCAAAATGAACCAGATCGGCCCCGGCACCCAGTTGAAGGGCGCGATGTCGAACGGCGGCAACCACCCGCCCAGGAACAGGATGGCGGCAATCGCGCTCATCAGGATCATGTTGGCGTATTCGCCGAGGAAGAACAGGGCGAAGGCCATCGAGCTGTATTCGACGTTGTAGCCGGTGACGAGCGAGCTCTCGTCTTCCGGCAGATCGAAGGGATGACGGTTCGTCTCGGCGAGAATGGCCGCGATGAACACGATGAACATCGGGAAGTGGGGCAGGACGTACCACATCGTCTCGCCCTGGGCGCGGACGATCTCGGACAGGTTCAACGAGCCCGCGGTGATCAGGACGTTGATGATGATCAGGCCGATGGCGATCTCGTAGGAGATCATCTGCGCGGAGGAGCGGAGCGCCCCGAGGAACGCGTAGCGCGAGTTGGACGCCCAGCCGGCCATGACGATGCCGTAGACGCCCAAGGAACTCACCGCCAACAGGTAGAGCACGCCGACGTTGATGTCGGCCAGCACCCAGCCCTCGTCGAACGGGATCACCGCCCAACCGATCAGCGCCAGGATGAAGGTGATCATCGGTGCGGCGACGAACACCACCTTGTTGGCGCCGGTCGGGATCACCGTTTCCTTGAGGAACAGCTTGGCCCCGTCGGCGATCGGCTGGAGCAGCCCCCAGGGTCCGACCGTCATCGGCCCCTGGCGGAGCTGCATGGCGCCGATCACCTTGCGCTCGGCCCAGGTGGTGTAGGCCACGGCGCCCAGGAGCGGCCCGACGATCAGCATGATCTGGGCGACGATGATCACGAGGGTGAGCAGGCCGTCAACCATGGGTTCCGGTCGCCTCCGGCTGGGCCTGACCGACGATCTCCTCGACGCAGGCGGCCATCGTTTCCGACGCCCGGCTGATCGGGCAGGTCCGGTAGAAGTCGCTTACGGGCGAAACGAACGGCGCCTCGCCGGGCTCGCCTCCGCCGCCGAACTCCGCCCACTCGGCCGGCGCGATGCGGTCGATGGCGGCCAGATGCGGCGCCTGTTCGGCGATCCGCGCGCGCAGCTGGGCGAGCGTGTCGTAGGGGAGCTTGTGGCCGAGTGCCGCCGACAGGGCGCGGAGGATCTTCCAGTCCTCCTTGCCGTCGCCGGGCGGGAACGCCGCCTTGAACGAGCGTTGCGGCCGCCCCTCGGTGTTGACCCAGGTGGCGTGCTTCTCCGTGTAGGCGGCACCCGGCAGGATCACGTCGGCGACCCTGGCACCCGCATCACCGTGGCTGCCCTGGTAGACGACGAACGGCTTCTCCAGCGCGCCCGTGTCCAGCTCGTCGGCAGCGAGCAGGTAGACCACCTCGATTTCGCCCGCGGCGGCCCCTTCGAGGATGCCCGAAACGTCGCGGCCGCCCGGTCCCGGAACGAGGCCGAGGTCCAGCCCGCCGACGCGCGAGGCGGCAGCGTGGAGCACGTTGAAGCCGTTCCAGTCGTCGCGGACCATGGAGAAGCGCTCGGCGACCGCGCGGGCGAGACGCAGGATCGCTGCTCCGTCCTCTCGCGCCACCGCCCCGGCCCCGACGATCAGCATGGGCCGCTCGGCGGCCTCCAGCACCTTGGCGAAGGCGTGGTTGCCACCCGCGAGGTCGGCCAAGGTCGGCGGCCCCGCGCCGAGGTCGGTGACGGGATAGGTGAGATCGCCCGGACAGCCGATCCGGCCGACCTGGAGCCCGCCCATCCGCGAGCGCTTGCGGATGCGGGCATTGACCAGCGGCGCCTCGTGGCGCGGGAAGGTGCCGATCAGGAGGATCGCGTCGGCCTGCTCGATGCCGGCGATGGTCGTGTTGAACAGCCAGGAGACGCGCGGGCCGTCGAGCTTGGCGCCGTCCTGACGGCAGTCGACGTGCGGCGTGCCAACAGCGCCCATCAGGTCCTTGAAGGCCGCCATCGCCTCGAGGTCGACCTGATCGCCGACGATGCCGGCGACGCGCTCCGGCGCCACGTTCCCCATCCGCTCGGCAATGGCGCCGAACGCCTCGGCCCAGGTCGCGGGCTGCAGCTTGCCGCCCTTGCGCACCCACGGCTTGTCGAGGCGGCGCTTCTTCAGGCCGTCATAGGCGAAGCGGCTCTTGTCGGAGATCCACTCCTCGTTCACGTCCTCGTGGAGCCGCGGCAGGATGCGCATGACCTCGTTGCCGCGGACATCCACGCGGATGTTGCAGCCGACCGCATCCATCACGTCGATGCCGTCGTTCTTGCGCAGCTCCCAGGTTCGGGCCGTGTACTCGTAGGGCTTGCTGTTCAACGCCCCCACCGGGCAGAGGTCGATCATGTTGCCCGACAGCTCGGACGTGACGGCCGCCTCGACCCAGGTGCCGATCTCCATGTGCTCGCCGCGACCGGTCGCCCCCAACTCCTCGACGCCCGCGATCTCGTTGGCGAAACGGATGCAGCGGGTGCAGTGGATGCACCGGGTCATGTGGGTCGAGATCAGCGGACCCAGATATTTGTCGGCCACCGGGCGCTTGTTCTCGGCGAAGCGCGAGCTGTCGGGCCCGTAGAACAGGGTGAGGTCCTGCAGGTCGCACTCGCCGCCCTGATCGCAGATCGGGCAGTCGAGCGGATGGTTGATGAGCAGGAGCTCGAGCACCCCCTTCTGCGCCTTTTTCACCGTCGGCGTGTTGGTGTGGACGACCATGCCTTCGGCGACCGGCATGGCGCAGCTCGCCACCGGCTTCGGCGCCTTTTCGATCTCGACCAGGCACATCCGGCAATTGCCGGCGATGTTCAGGCGCGGGTGGTAACAGAAGTGGGGCACCTCGCGGCCCGCCACTTCGCAGGCCTGAAAGACGGTGGCCCCGGGCGGAACCTCGACCTCCACGCCGTCGATGGTCAGCTTGGGCATATCCTCTCCCCGGCCTCAGCTCGCGGCCATCTGGTCGGTTCGCCCGGCCACCGCCCGGATGCGCGCCTCGATCTCCGGGCGGAAATGCCGGATGAGGCCCTGCACCGGCCACGCGGCCGCGTCGCCGAGCGCGCAGATGGTGTGTCCCTCGATTTCCTTGGTGACGTCGTAGAGCATGTCGATCTCCTCGACGCGCGCCCGACCTTCGACCAGTCGCGTCATCACCCGCCACAGCCAGCCGGTGCCCTCGCGGCAGGGCGTACACTGGCCGCAGCTCTCGTGCATGTAGAACTTCGAGAGCCGGGCGATCGCCTTGATGACGTCGGTCGACTGATCCATGACGATCACCGCCGCCGTGCCCAGCCCCGACTGCGCGCCGCGCAGGTCGTCGAAGTCCATCCGCACCGTGTCGCAGATCGACTTCGGGATCAGCGGCACCGACGAGCCGCCGGGGATCACCGCCTTCAGGTTGTCCCAGCCGCCGCGCACCCCGCCGCAGTGCTTGTCGATCAACTCGCGGAGCGGAATGCCCATCTCCTCCTCGACGGTGCACGGGTGGTTCACATGGCCGGAGATGCAGAAGAGCTTGGTGCCGGTGTTGTTCTCGCGCCCCAGTTCGGCGAACCACTCCGCCCCCCGGCGCAGGATGGTCGGCACGACGGCGATGGTCTCGACGTTGTTGACGGTGGTCGGCCGGCCGTAGAGCCCGACCATCGCCGGGAAGGGCGGCTTCAGGCGCGGCTGGCCCTTCTTGCCCTCCAGGCTCTCCAAAAGCCCCGTCTCCTCGCCGCAGATATAGGCGCCGGCGCCGCGGTGGAGATAGAGTTCGAAGTCCAGCCCGGTGCCGAGGATGTCCCGGCCCAGATAGCCCGCGTCGTAGGCCTCGGCGATCGCCCGCTCCAGGGCCTCGGCCTCGCGGACGTACTCGCCGCGGATGTAGATGTAGCCGGCGGTGCAGCCCATGCCGACGGCGGCGACGATGCAGCCCTCCACGAGCTTGTGCGGCTCGTGGCGCATGATCTCGCGGTCCTTGCAGGTGCCGGGCTCGCTCTCGTCGGCGTTGATCACGAGATAGACCGGCCCGCCGTCGGTCTCCTTGGGCATGAACGACCACTTCAGCCCGGTCGGAAAGCCGGCACCGCCACGGCCGCGCAGCCCGGACTTCTTCATCCGGTCGACGATCTCGGCGCGGCCCAGCAGGATCAGGTCCTTCAGGCCATCGTAGTCGCCGCGGGCGCGGGCCTGCTCCAGCCCCGCGCCCTTCTCGCCGTAGATGTCGGTGAAGATACGGTCCCTGTCGTGCAGCACCTCAGACCTCCAACAACGTGGTCTTGCCGCCCGCCGGCATCGACACCTTGCGCTCGCCCTGCGGTCCGGGCGCCGGCGTTTTGCCGGCCTTCAGCGCCTCGACGATCTCCCCCGCCTTCTCCGGCGTCAGATCCTCGTAGTAGTCGTCGTCGATCCACATCATCGGCGCGTTGACACAAGCCCCGAGGCACTCGAACTCGCGGAGATAAAAGCGCCCGTCGGCGCTGTTCTCGCCGACCTTGCAGCCGAGCGCCCGCTCGCACGCCTCGACGATCGCGTCCGACCCCATCAGCCAGCAGGGTGTCGTGGTGCACACCCGGATCTGCGTCGCTGCGGTCGGCTCGGTGTTGAACATGTCGTAGAACGAGGCGACCTCGTAGACGCGGATCCGCGGCATCTCCAGATAGTCGGCCACGTAGTCGAGCGCCGCCTTCGGCAGCCAGCCGCCGTGCTGCGCCTGCGCGAGATGCAACAGCGGCAGCACCGCACTCTGCTTGCGCTCGGCCGGGAACTTGGCCACCGCCGCCTCGGCCAGGGCGGCGTGGGCCGCGTCGAAGGCGAAGGTCTCGACGTCGGGTGCGATGCTCACCGGTCGATCTCCCCGAAAACGATGTCCAGCGAGCCGATGATCGCGACGATGTCGGCCAGCTGGTGCTTTTTGCCCATGAAGTCCAAGGCCTGCAGGTGGACGTAGCCGGGCGAGCGGATCTTGCAGCGATAGGGCTTGTTGGTGCCGTCGGAGACCAGATAGACGCCGAATTCGCCCTTGCCGCTCTCCACCGCGGCATAGGTCTCGCCCTCCGGGACGTGCACGCCCTCGGTGTAGAGCTTGAAGTG
>JBMCMJ010000026.1:0-16440 GCA_048615135.1 Pseudomonadota bacterium | reverse complement strand
GCCCCGACGACAGGCACCAAGAGCCTGGCGCTTCCGGCCTCCTGAGCGCCGGCTCTTGCAGGTCTTCGACGCTGCCGCCACGGCCGCCGGCCTGCCCTATGGCCGGCTGATCGCAGCCCTGGAGGACGCGTTTCGCGAGGGGGCCGAGGCGCCCGTGCGCCACGCGCACGAGCGCGGGCCGAACGCGACGCTCCTGCTCATGCCCGCCTGGAACCGGCGGGTGGCGGGCGTCAAGCTCGTCACCGTCACGCCCGACAATGCCGACCGCGCCCTGCCGGCGGTCTACGGTGCCTACGTCCTCTTCGACCAGACGACAGGTGCGCCGCTGGCCATGCTCGACGGCACGGTGCTGACGCTCCGCCGCACCGCTGCCGCCTCGGCGCTGGCCGCGCGCTACCTCGCGCGGCCCGACGCCGCGCGGCTCGCGCTGTTCGGCGCCGGCGCCCTGGCCCCACATCTGGTCCGCGCCCACGCGATCGTTCGCCCGATCCGCGAGATCATGGTCTGGAACCGAACGCCGGAGCGGGCCCGGGCGCTCGCCGACGCGCTGCGCACCGAAGGCTTCGCTGCGAGCGCAACGGAGGATCGCCAGACCGCGGTGGCCACCGCCGACATCGTCACCTGTGCCACCCTCGCGAGCGAGCCCCTGGTCGAGGGCGCGTGGCTCCAGCCAGGCACCCATGTCGACCTCGTCGGGGCATTCCTGCCAACCATGCGCGAGTGCGACGACACGGCCCTCGAGCGGGCACGGGTGTTCGTGGACACGCGCGCGGGCGCGCTCGCCGAGGCGGGTGACTTGCTGCAGCCGATCGCCGCCGGCACCTTCGCCGCCGAGCGGATCGAGGGCGAGTTGGCCGATCTCTGCAAGGGTCGCGTGCGGGGACGGCGCGGGAGCGACGAGATCACGCTCTTCAAATCGGTCGGCACGGCCCTCGAGGACCTTGCCGCCGCAGCCCTGGTGGCGACCGGTCGATGACATCCTCCAGCCTGCATTTCGCCATCGTCGGCGGCGGTATCATGGGCCTGTCGATCGCCTGGGCCGCGGTGCGCGCCGGGCATCGGGTCACCCTGGTCGAACAGGGCCCCTTGCCGCATCCCTTCGCCTCGTCCTTCGACCACAGCCGGCTGATCCGCTACCCCTACGGCGACAAGCACGGCTACGCGGCGATGGTGGCCGACGCCTACCGGGCGTTCGATGCGCTCTGGGCCGATCTCGGCCGGACGCTCTATACCGAGACGGGCACACTGATCGTCGTCCGCAGCGACGATCCCTGGGCCGAGGCGACCAAGGCGAGCCTGGACAGGCTCGGCGTCGCCTACGACATCGTCGCGGGCGAGGACCTGGCGGCCCGCTTCCCGCTCCTGGCCGGCGACGGCGTCGCCTGGGCGCTCTTCACGCCGACGGGCGGCGTGCTGCAGGCGCGGGCGATCCTCGAAGGGCTGGTCGACTGGTTGCGGCGGCGGGGCGAAGCCGATCTGCGCTCCCACTGCGCGGCCACCGCCATCGACCTCGAGGCCGGGCGGATCACGGTCGCCGAAGGCCCGGCCGTCGAGGCGGACCGGGTCATCGTCGCCGCCGGCCCCTGGGTCGAGCGGCTGGTGCCGGAGGTCGCCGCCCTCGTGACGCCGACCCGGCAGATCGCCCTCGACCTCGACCTCGAGCGGGATCTGCAGGCCACCTGGGCGCACATGCCGATGGTCCTCGACGGCGTGGCCTCGAAGGGCAGCGGCTTCTACGCGGTGCCGCCCGTCGCCGGGCTCCGGTTGAAGGTGGGCGATCACAGCTTCGGCCGCCACCTGCAACCGGACCACGATCGGGTCGTCCGCCCCGCCGAGCGCGACCACATCCTGGCGCTGCTGCGCCAGGGGGTGGCCACGCCCGACGCCTACCGGGTGGCCGCCGCACGGAGTTGCTTCTACACCGTCTCCGCCGATGAGCGGTTCGTCGTCCGGCCCGCCGCCAGGGGCCTCGTGCTCACGGGCTTCTCCGGCCACGGCTTCAAATTCGGCCCGCTGATCGGGCTGGGCGTCGTGGCCCACGCCGAAGGCCGGCTCGACGATGCGACCCTCGGCGCATGGCTCGCCGGCGATCCGGAGGTGCGGCCCGAGGGGTTTTTCGAGTAGCCGGGGTGGATGGTGGATGAAGGAAAGAGCGGGGGGACTTCATGGTCCCCCCGCGCCCCCCGGGCGATGGCGTTGCCATCGCCACTTCGGGAAGGTGGATGACGTTCCCATCGCCCCTACCGAGTTTGCGACGGGGCTGCTGGCAACAACTATCAAAGCGCCAGTGGCGACGGCAACGCCGTCGCCGGGGGGCACGGGGGGATCATCAAATCCCCCCGACCCTTCCGCCGCGCAGCAACCGGGTGCGGATTGGCAAGGCCGCAGGGCCTGCTATAAGCCCCGTTCGGGGCAGATTTTCGAGCGGAACGGCAGCGATGCGGCGAGCGGCGATCTATGGCGCGATCGACCGCGCCGACAGGACGGCGGCCGAAACGCTGGCTCGGCGCATGGCCGAAGGGGTGGACGGGCTCAAGCTGGGGCTCGAGTTCTTCACCGCCAACGGACCGCGCGAGGTCGAAGCGCTGCAGACGCTCGGCCTGCCGATCTTCCTCGACCTCAAGCTGCACGACATTCCCAACACCGTGAAGGGTGCGGTCCGTGCCGCGGCAGCGCTCGGCGTGCGCTACCTGACGGTGCACGCGGCCGGTGGCCGGGCGATGCTGGAGGCGGCGGCCGAAGCCGCAGCGGCGAGCCCCGCCCCGCCGAAGCTGCTGGCGATCACCGTGCTGACCAGCCTGGACGATGCGGACCTCGCCGCCCAGGGCATCCGCCGAACGACGGCGGAGCAGGTGCAGGCGATGGCCGAGTTGGCGCTCGCCTCCGGCATCGACGGGCTCGTCTGTTCGCCGCTCGAAATCGACAGGTTGCGGGCGCGCTTCGCGCAGCGGCCGGTGCTGGCGGTGCCGGGCATCCGCCCCGCAGGCGGCACGCTCGGCGACCAGAAACGGACCCTGACACCTTCTGCCGCCCAACAGGCCGGTGCCGACGTGCTGGTGATCGGCCGGCCGATCAGCGACGCCGCCGACCCGGCCGCCGCCGCCCGCACCATCGCCGCCGACCTCGACCGGGCCGCCGCGTGAGATGACGACGGCGGTCAAGATCTGCGGCCTGACCCGGCCCGACGACGTCGCAGCGGCGATCGCGGCCGGCGCCGATTATGTGGGGGCCATCCTTGTGCCGGCCTCACGCCGAACCGTCGCGATGGACGCCCTCCCCGCCCTGTTCGCTGCCGCGGCCGGTCGGGCGAAGCGGGTGGCGGTGACGGTCGATCCGGACGACGACCTCCTCGACCGGCTCGCGACGTCGGGCGCGGTCGACTTCGTGCAGTTGCACGGCCACGAGTCCGCAGCCCGGGTCGCGGCGGTGCGTCGCCGAACGGGGCTCGGTGTGGTCAAGGCCCTGCCGGTGGCGGTGGCCGACGATCTGCGGGACGTGGCCGGCTATGCCGCGGTCGCGGACCTCTTGCTGTTCGATGCGAAGCCGCCGCCGGGGGCATCGGCGGGTGGCAACGGGCTCACCTTCGATTGGCGGCTCGTCCGGGCGATCGACGCCGGACCGACTCCCTGGGGCCTTGCCGGCGGGCTCGATCCGACCAACGTGCAGCAAGCGGTGCGGCTGACCGGGGCGGGGTTCGTCGACGTCGCGTCGGGCGTCGAGACCGCGCCGGGCCGCAAGGACCACGATCTCGTGCGGGCGTTCGTCGCGGCCGCCAAACGGCCGCCGGACGGCGGAAAGGAGTGAGATGACCACCCCCAACACGCTCAGGAGCGGCCCGGACGATCGCGGCCATTTCGGGGCCTTCGGCGGCCGCTACGTCGCCGAGACGCTGATGCCCAACATCCTCGAGCTGGAACGGGCCTACGAGGCGGCCAAACGCGATCCGGGGTTCAAGGCCGAACTCGACCTTTGGCTGCGCGACTATGTCGGCCGGCCGAGCCCGCTCTACTTCGCCGAGCGGCTGACCGAAGCGCTCGGCGGGGCGAAGATCTACTTCAAACGCGACGAGCTGAACCACACCGGCGCGCACAAGATCAACAACTGCATCGGCCAGATCATGCTGGCGAAGCGGATGGGCAAGCGGCGGATCATCGCCGAGACCGGCGCCGGCCAGCACGGGGTGGCGACGGCGACGGTGGCCGCCCGCTTCGGTCTCGACTGCATCGTCTACATGGGCGAGCGCGACATCGAGCGCCAGCAGCCGAACGTGTTCCGCATGAAGCTCCTCGGCGCCGAGGTGCGGCCGGTCAAGTCCGGCTCGCGCACCCTCAAGGATGCGATGAACGAGGCGCTGCGCGACTGGGTGACCAATGTGGAGGACACCTTCTACATCATCGGCAGCGTCGCCGGCCCGCACCCGTATCCGGCCATGGTCCGCGACTTCCAGGCGGTGATCGGTGAGGAGGTGAAGCAGCAGATGCAGGAGCGCGAGGGCCGGCTGCCCGACGTGCTCGTGGCGGCGATCGGCGGCGGCTCGAATGCCATGGGCCTGTTCCACCCGTTCCTCGACGATGCGGAGGTGCGCCTGCTCGGGGTCGAGGCGGCGGGCGACGGCGTCGAGACGGGGCGCCATGCGGCCGCCCTGAATGCCGGCACGCCCGGCGTCCTGCACGGCTCCAAGTCGTTCCTGCTGCAAGACGACGACGGTCAGGTGATCGAGCCGCACTCGATCTCGGCGGGCCTCGACTATCCGGGCGTCGGCCCCGAGCACGCCTGGCTCAAGGACATCGGCCGGCTGGAGGTGGCGGCCGTCACCGACACCGAGGCGCTCGACGCCTTCGAGCGGTGCTCCCGGCTGGAGGGCATCATCCCGGCGCTGGAACCCGCGCACGCGCTCGCCGAGGTGATCAAGCTCGCCCCCACCATGCGCCGCGACGAGATCGTCGTGATGAATCTGTGCGGCCGCGGCGACAAGGACATCTTCACCGTCGCCCGCGCCAAGGGGGTCGAGCTTTGAGCACGCGGATCGACCGGCGTTTCGCCGAACTGAGGGAAGCCGGACGCGCGGGGCTGGTGACGTTCCTGACCGCGGGCGATCCGGATCCGGAGACCTCGGCCGCGATCCTCGAGGGGCTCGCCGAGGCGGGCGCCGACGTGATCGAACTGGGCATGCCCTTCACCGACCCGATGGCCGACGGTCCGGCCATCCAGGCGGCGAGCCTCCGGGCGCTCGACGCCGGCATGACGCTCGTGCGCACCCTCGACCTCGTGCGCGACTTCAGGCAGGGCAACGACGCGACGCCGGTCGTGCTGATGGGCTATTTCAACCCCATCTTCCACTACGGCACCGAGCGCTTTCTCGACGACGCCAAGACGGCCGGCGTCGACGGCCTGATCGTTGTCGACCTGCCGCCCGAGGAGGACGACGAGCTCTGCCTGCCGGCGCTCGCCAAGGGCCTCGCCTTCATCCGCCTCGCGACGCCCACCACCGACGACACCCGCCTGCCGGCCGTGCTCACCAATACCTCGGGGTTTCTCTACTATGTCTCGATCACGGGGATCACCGGTGCCGCGGCTCCGGTGGTCGACGTGGTCGGCCAAGCGGTCGATCGCATCCGCCGCCACACCGACCTTCCGGTCGCGGTCGGCTTCGGCATCCGCGAGCCCGAGCAGGCTGCCGCCATCGCCCGCGTGGCAGACGCCGCGGTGGTCGGCTCGGCCCTGGTCGATCTGATCGCCCGTCATCGGGGCGAAGGTCGCGACGCGGTCCGTGACGCCGTGCTGACCAAGGTCCGAGCACTCGCGCAGGCGGTGCGGACGGCGCGGGGATGACGACGGACAAAACAGGATCGGGGGGCTTTTGGCCCCCCGCGCCCCCCGGCGACGGCTGTCGCCGTCGCAGTTTTGCGGACTTCGTAGCCAGCCCGCGACCAAAGTGGCGTCGGCAAGGCCGACGCCCGGGGGTTGCAGGGGGGCTATCAAGCCCCCCTGCCCTACTGTTCCTTCGCCGAGGAGCGATCCGTTGAACTGGCTCACCAACTACGTTCGCCCGCGTATTCGCGCCCTCGTCAACCGCGAGGAGTCGAGCGTTCCCGAGAACCTCTGGGCGCAGTGTCCGGGCTGCGAGCGGATGGTGTTCAATCGCGACCTCGAATCGAACCAGCGCGTCTGCCCGTTCTGCAGCCATCACCTGCGGGTAACACCCGAGTTCCGGTTCGAGACGCTGCTCGACGCCGAGAGCTGGCAGGTCATCGAGTTGCCGAGGGTGCCGGCCGACCCGCTCAAGTTCCGCGACAAGAAGCGCTACGACGAGCGGCTGAAGGACGCTCAGGGCAAGACCGGGCGGAACGACGCGATCGTCGTCGCCCACGGCAGGATCGGCGGGCACCCGGTGGTCATGGCCGTGATGGACTTCGCCTTCATGGGTGGCTCGATGGGCACGGCAGTGGGGGAGGCCCTGGTCACTGCGGGGCAATTGGCGCTACTGCAACGGGCGGCCCTGGTCGTCGTGACCTCGTCGGGCGGCGCGCGGATGCAGGAAGGTGCGCTGTCCCTGATGCAGATGGCGCGCACCACGGTGGCGATCAGCGAGTTGCAGGAAGCGGGCCTGCCCTACATCACCATCCTCGCCGATCCGACCACCGGCGGCGTCACGGCATCCTTCGCCATGCTCGGTGACATCGCCATCGCCGAACCGGGTGCGGTGATCGGCTTCGCCGGTGCCCGGGTGATCGAACAGACCATCCGCGAGACCCTGCCCGAGGGCTTCCAGCGGGCGGAATATCTGAAGGATCACGGGATCGTCGACATGGTCGTGCACCGCTTCGACCTCCCGTCGACGCTCGGTCGGGTAATCGACCTCCTGATGACCAAGGAGCCGCCGGTGACGACGCTGCCGGTCGCACCCCTCGGCCTGGAGGTGGTACCGGCCGCCCGCGAGGACGACGAAAACCTTGCCGGCGCCTGACACCATCCTGCAGCGGCTGGAGCGGCTGCACCCCAAGGCGATCGACCTGTCGCTTGGCCGGGTCCACCGATTGCTCGGCGCCCTCGGCCATCCCGAGCGGCGATTGCCGCCGGTGGTCCACATCGCCGGGACCAACGGCAAGGGCTCGACCCTCGCGATGCTCGACGCAATGCTCACCGAGCAGGGCCTGCGGGTGCATCGCTACGTTTCGCCGCACCTCGTCCGGTTCAACGAGCGCATCCTCGTCGCCGGCGAGCCGATCGAGGATGGGCCCCTCGAGGCCTTCCTGCTCGAAGCCGAGGCCGCCAACGCGGGTGCTCCGATCACCTTCTTCGAGATCACCACGGCGGCGGCGTTCCTCGCCTTCAGCCGGATACCGGCCGACGTCGTGCTGCTGGAGACCGGTCTCGGCGGGCGGCTGGATGCGACCAACGTCGTGCCACGCCCGCTTCTCACCCTGCTCTCGCCCATGTCGTTCGACCACGAGGCCTATCTCGGACGGACACTGAGCGCGATCGCCCGCGAGAAGTGCGGCATCCTCCGCCCGGGCGTGCCGGTTCTCGTCGGCCCGCAACGGCCGCCGGTGGAGATCGCCGTCCGGCAGTGGGCAACGCGGCTCGGCGCACCGCTCACCCTGACGCCGCGCGACTACCACATCGAGCGGGCGATCGACGGTGCGTGGCGCTTCGTCGATGCGCGTGGCAGTCTGGAGTTGCCCGCGCCGTTCCTCGCCGGGGACCACCAATACCTCAACGCGGGCCTCGCGGTGGCCGCGGCGCGGCGGATGGGTCCGCTCGCCCCCTCGGCCGAGGCCATTGCCCGCGGCCTGCAGTCGGCACGCTGGCCGGCGCGGCTGCAGCGGCTCGACCGTGGCCGCCTGCTCTCCGCACTCCGGGCGCAAGACGAACTCTGGGTCGACGGCGGACACAATCCCGACGCCGGCCGCGTGATCGCCGACTTCTTTCGGGGTTTGGCGCCGCGTCCGCTGCGGGTCGTCATGGGCATGCTCTCGACCAAGGACGCGCGAGGTTTTCTGGAGCCGCTCGCTCCCCAGGTCGAGCGCCTCGTCGCGGTGCGGATCGCAGGGTCGCAGGCGGGCCAGCCCCCCGCGCTCTTGGCCGACCAGGCGCGGACCCTCGGCATCCGCGCCGAGGTGGCGGACACGACGCGCCAAGCGCTGCAGCGCCTCGCCGAGGGCGAACCCGCCCGGATCGCGGTGCTGGGCTCGCTCTACCTCGCCGGTGAAGTCCTCGCCGAGAACGGTTAGGCGGACGTCAACGGAACCTTAAGCTCCTTCGTCCATGCTCGGGGCCGGTGAGACTGGCCATAGGCCGGGCAACGACGGTGAAATCATGGCGACGAACGATGCGGTCGACCTTCTCAAGGCCGAGATCGAGGAGCTTTCCGACACCATCTTTTTGACCTTGAGCGAAGTCGCGACCCTCCGCCATCCGATGATGGACGACGATCGCGTGCTCGCGGCCGTCGACGAGTTGGATGCGATCGTCGCGGCGACCGAGGTCGCGACCGACGATATTTTGACCGCGACGGAAGCGCTCGACGCCCTAGGCGCGGATCTGGCAAAGGGGGAGGTCGGCGGCGAGGCGGCTGCGGAGGCCATCTCCCGGCAGACCACCGCGATCTACCAGGCGTCCAACTTCCAGGACATCACGGGCCAGCGGATCGCCAAGGTGATGGGACTCCTGCGCGACATCGACGTGCGGGTAATGGCGATGATCCAGCTCTTGTCTCGACAGACGGACATGGCGAGCCTGCCGCTGCCGCCCAAGCGCGAGGGCGATGCGGCCCTCGTCAACGGCCCGCAGACTGCGCAAAACGCGCTCGTCCAGAACGACATCGACAGCCTGTTCGACTGACGCGCGCCGCCGCGGCTACAGCTCGTCCACCGGGTGGCGCTTCATGTAGACGTCGCGATGGACGTCGATGCCGAGCACGATCCCGCAGCCGAGCAACACCGTCATCATCGCCGTGCCGCCGTAGGAGATCAGCGGCAGTGGGACGCCCACGACCGGAATGAGGCCGGTCACCATGGCGATGTTGATCACGACGTAGAGAAAGAACGTCACGGAGATGCCGGCGGCAACGAGTCGGCCGAACTGGCTGCGCGTGCGGACGGCAAACAGCAGCCCGAGCGCGAACACGGCCATGTAGAGCAGAAGGACCAGGAGCGCGCCGATCAGGCCCTGCTCCTCGGCGAGCATGGTGAAGACGAAGTCCGTGTGCTTTTCGGGCAAAAAGCTCAGCTGCGATTGGCTGCCCTCGGCAAAGCCGCGCCCCCAGAGCCCACCCGACCCGAGCGCGATCTTCGACTGGATGATGTGGTAGCCGGAGCCGAGGGGATCCTCCTCCGGATTGAGGAAGGTCAGCACCCGCTGGCGCTGATAGCCGTGCAGATTTTGCCAGATGATCGGCACCGCTGCGGCCACGCCCGCGAGCACGAGTGCAAACTTCCACCAGCGCACCCCCGCCAGGAAGAAGAGGGCACCGCCGGCCGCGAGCAGCATGATCGCGGTACCGAGGTCGGGCTGATTCAGGACCAGGACCGCGGGGGCCAGCGTCAGCAGGATCGGCGGGACGAGGTAGAGCGGCCGTCCGACGTCCTGCAGCGTCGCGCCGTGAAAGTAGCGGGCGAGCGCCAGCACCAGCGCGATCTTCATCAGCTCGGACGGCTGCAGCTGAATGACGCCGAGATCGAGCCAACGCTGCGCTCCCTTGGCGAAGGTCCCGGTCAACTCGACCGCCACGAGTGCCGCGAGTGCGCCCCCGTAGAGCACGTAGGCGTAGCGGTACCAGAGGCGCGGATCGATCATCGCGACGACCACCATCGCACCCAGCCCCATGCCGAGGCGGACGGCGTGCCGCCAAGCCCAGGGCTGGTGCGAGGCGCCGCCGGCAGAATAGAGCATCGCGTAGCCGACGACACCGATCACCAGCAGGAGAACCACGTAGACCCAGCTGAGCCGCGCGAGCTTGTCGGGCAGTTGCAGGATATCCGCGGCCGGCTCAACCCGCATCGAGCATCGCCGTGAGCCGGGCGGGCGTGGCACCCTCGGCGGTCAACCGTGACCCGCTCGGATCGAGATCGAGCGTCTTCTGCATCAGGTCGCGGGCAATCGGCGCGGCGCTCGCGCTGCCGCTTCCCCCGTGCTCCACCACGACCGACACGGCATAACGCGGCCGGTCATAGGGGGCGAAGCCGACGAACAGGGCATGATGGCGATCACGCCACGGGCGGTCCTTGCGGCGATGCAGCCCGGCCGCGCGTTCGGCCGCCGTGATCCGCCGCACCTGCGAGGTCCCGGTCTTGCCGGCCATTTCGTCCTGCTCGCTCAACAGGCGCTGGCTGCGCGCCGTCCCGCGACGCCCGTTCACCACCTCGAACATGCCTTCCTTGACCAAGCGGAGGTGCGCATCGGGGATGTCGATCTTGGGCGCCGGCGCCAAGACCCGCCCGTCACCCGCGACGGGGCGTGCCAGCCACGGGCGAATGGCATAGCCGCCGTTGCACAGCCGTGCGGTCATGACGGCGAGTTGGAGAGGCGTGCTCGCCACGTAGCCCTGGCCGATCGAGCAGACCACGGTCTCGCCCGGCTGCCATTTCTCGCCGAGTTGGGTTTCCTTCCATGCCTGGGTGGGCATCAGACCGTCGCGCTCGCTCGGCAGGTCGATCCCGGTACGGTCGCCCAAGCCGAAGCGGCGGGCCATGGCGGCGATCGCGTCGATCCCGACCCGGCGGCCGGCCTCGTAGAAGTAGACGTCGCACGACTGGGCCAGGGCCTGGACGAGGGCGAGCGAGCCATGGCCCCCGGCCCGCCAGCAATGGAAGCGCGAGGTACCGAGGCTCAGGTGGCCAGGGCAGAAGAAGGTCGTGTCGCCGTCGACCAAACCGGCCTCGAGGGCCGCGAGCGCGGTCAGCATCTTGAAGGTCGAACCCGGCGGGTAGATGCCCGACATCGCCTTGTTCACCAACGGCGCGCGCGGGTCGTCGCGCCATTCGTTCCACTGGCGATGACCGACGCCGTTGGTGAAGGCACCCGGCTCGAAACCGGGTACCGACACCATCGCCAGCACCTCGCCCGTGTGCACGTCGAGGATGACCGCGCTGGCGGACAGCTCGGAGGCGATGCGGCGGTGGGCGTAACGCTGCAGGTCCGCATGGAGGCTCAACTCCACATCCCGCCCGGGGACGCCCGGCCGGCGCTGCAACTCGCGGATTTCCCGACCGACGACGTTGACCTCCATTTGCAGAAGGCCCGCCCGGCCTCGCAGCATGGGCTCGTAGCGGCCTTCGATGCCGCTGCGGCCGATCCGCTGGTCGGGCACACGAAGCAACGGGTCCGGGTCGGCCTGCAGGTCGCGCTCGTTGGGCGGCCCGACATAGCCGAGCACGTGAGCGAATTGGGGACCGTGGGCATATCGGCGAACCAGCCCGGAATCGAGCATGACACCCGGCAGTTCCGGCGAGCGGACGGCAAGGGTCGCCACCTCCTCCCAGGTCAGATCGTTGCGCACCACGACAGGCACGAAGGCCCGTTGCGCCCGTGCCCGCTCCAGGGCTTCCTGCCGCTGCGCGTCGGAGAGGGGGATCAGTTCGCCGAGTGCGTCGAGGATCGCCTCGATATCGGCGACCCGCTCGCGGACGATGCGTACGCGGTAGAATGGAACGTTGTCGGCGAGCGGGAGGCCGTTGCGGTCGAGGATGCGTCCCCTGGCCGGCGTCAACAGACGTTGGCTGATGCGGTTGTCGTCGGCGCGCAGGGCGTAGGACGGGGCATCCTGCACCTGCAGTTGGTAGAGCCGGCCGCCGAGCAGGCCGAACATGGCGAGCTTGGCGCCACCGAGCAGCGCCAACCGGCGACTGAACACACGGGTGCGCTCGGCTTCAGGGTTCTGCATCACCGCCCACCACGACGTGACCATGCACCCGGACGAGCGCCCAGCTCACCGCCGGGTAGAGCGCTACGGTCAATATCGACTGCACGACCAGCGGCGTCGGGTCCACCGCACCACCGATCACCACACTGGCGATCGCGAAGCGCGTCACCTCGACCCCCGCGACGAGGAGGACGAACAGCCCCCAGATCACCGTGAACGATTTGGCATGGAAAAAGCGGTGCCGGGCGATCAGGGCGGCGCGGCCGAGAACGAAGGCCAGCGCGGTGCAGCCGAGCGGCAGGCCGCTCATCAGATCGTGCAGCAGGCCGATGACGAAGACCGCCGCGTGCGACATCAGATCCGGCCGATAGACGCACCAGAAATAGACCACCACCAGGGTGAAGAAGGGTCCGATCCCACCCCCCGCCGCCGCGGGTCGGGGGGCCAGATCGACGAACACGGCGAACACCCCGAGCAGGAACGGCACGGTATGCCTGAGCCGTTGTTGGAGATGCAGGGGACGGATCGACAACGGCTACTCCGGTCGGACGGTCAACGGCCGACATGGCTCATCGCGGGCAGTGATCTCGGCAGGCGTGTATCGGCGGCCACCAGATCCTCGGGAGGCTGCATCCGCACGAGGCGCACGTGCTCCAGGTCGCGCCAGTCGAGCGCCGGCTGTACTCGCACCCCCTCGTCGGTGATGGCCGCCACGTAGCCGACGGTCAGCCCCATCGGCAGCACGCCGCCCGTGCCGGAGGTGATCACCCGGTCGCCGACGGACACCGACGGGGTGAGTGGCAGGAACTCCAGTCGCGGCCGGGGTCCGTTGTCGCCGACCATCAGCGCGGGGTCGCGCGAGGGCAGGACCAGCACCGGAACCTTGGAATTGAAATCCGTCAGGAGCAACAGCCGCGAGCTGGCATTGCCGACATCGACCACCCGACCGGCCAACCCGCCGAGCCCCACCGCGGCCATGCCCTCGCGCACGCCGTCGCGGCGACCGGCATCCAGCAGCCTCGTGTGCACGAACGGGCTACGGCTCTCGGCCACGACGCGCGCGGTGCTGGCGATCGGCACGGGGCGACGGCGCTGGGCGTGCAGGACGTCGCGCAGGGCCGCGTTTTCGACCTGCAACCGGGTCGCCTCGCCCTGCCAGCGGAGCAATTCCTCCACCTCGGCCCGCAACCGCCGGTTTTCCTCGGCCAGGGCGAACTGGTCGCCGAGCCAGCCGACGACGTTGCGGAGCGCGCGGGTGGGCTCCGCCACGAGCGCGGCGACCGGGGTGAGGACGTCGCGGGCCTGCTGCGTCGTGCGGTCCGCCAAGGGAAGACCACGCTGCCCGAGCGCCAAGAGGATCAGGGCCGCGAGCACCAAGCCGACGAAGGTGACGCGCTCGAACCAGTAGCTCACCGGCGATTCCACCGAAGCAAAGAGACGCTGCGTCTCGCGGCGCGGACGGAGCCGGGCGCCGGCATCACCGGTCGAACCCGTCTCCTCGGCTTATGAACCAGCTTGGTTAAGAAGCCAATAACGATCCTGGACTACACGCCTAATATGCGGTGTGCAGCACGTGCTTCAACGTCTTCATTTCCTCGAGGCAGCGGCCGGTACCCACGGCCACGCAGATCAGCGGCTCCTCGGCGAGGCTGACTGGCAATCCGGTCGCGTGGCGCAGGACGAAGTCCAGATTGCCGAGCAGCGAGCCGCCGCCGGTGAGCACGATGCCCTTGTCGACGATGTCGGCCGACAGTTCCGGTGCCGTGTGCTCGAGCGCGACCTTGACCGCCTCGATGATGGCGCTCACCGGCTCGGCGAGGCTCTCGGCGATCTGCCGCTGGGAGATGACGATCTCCTTCGGCACACCGTTCATCAGGTCGCGTCCCTTGATCTCGACCACGTCGCCGTTGCCGTCCTCGGGCAGGCAGGCCGAGCCGATCAGCTTCTTGATGTTCTCGGCCGTCGCCTCGCCGATCAGCAGGTTGTGGTTGCGGCGGATGTACTGGATGATCGCCTCGTCCATCTTGTTGCCGCCGACGCGGATCGAGCGGGCGTAGACGATCCCGCCGAGCGAAAGCACCGCCACTTCGGTCGTCCCGCCGCCGATGTCGACGACCATCGAACCGGTCGGCTCGGTCACCGGCAGCCCGGCCCCGATGGCGGCGGCCATGGGCTCCTCGATGAGGAACACGCGCCGCGCCCCGGCGCTCTCGGCACTCTCCTGGATGGCGCGTCGCTCCACCGCCGTCGAGCCGGAGGGGACGCAGATGATCACCCGCGGACTCGCGAAGCTCCGGCGGTGGTGCACCTTGCGGATGAAATGCTTGATCATCTCCTCCGCCACCTCGAAGTCGGCGATGACGCCGTCGCGTAAGGGGCGGATGGCCTCGATGTTGCCGGGGGTGCGGCCGACCATCTGCTTGGCCTCCTCGCCGACGGCAAGCACCTGCTTGCGGCCCTTGTGCGTGGCGATGGCGACCACCGAGGGCTCGTTGAGCACGATGCCCTTGCCCTTCACGTAGACGAGGGTGTTGGCGGTTCCGAGGTCGATGGCCATGTCGGCGGAGAACAGGCCAAGGAGGCGTGCGAACATCGATGCTCCCGTCGGTTGCGCGGGCGAGAAAAGAGGGGCCACGCCCGCAGCGTGACCCCTTCTAGCCCAGCGCGACCGGCTAGGCGATAAGCTCGCTCAGGCGGAGAGCGCTTCCGGTGCCGTCCGGTCGCGCTTGACCATCAGCTTGTTCAAGGCTCCCAGATACGCCTTGGCGGAGGCCACCAGCGTGTCGGTGTCGGCCGACTGCCCGGCCACCGTCTTGCCCTGCTCCTCCAGCCGGACGGTCACGACCGCCTGGGCGTCGGTACCCTCGGTGACGGCGTTGATCTGGAAGAGCAGCAGCGTGGCGTCGTGCGGGACGATCGCGCGGATCGCCTTGAAGGTGGCGTCGACCGGCCCGTCGCCCTCCTCCGTGGCACGTTTGCGCTCGCCATCGACGTCGAGAGTCATGGTGGCGACCGGCTTGACCTCGGAGCCGCAATGCACGTCCAGCGCCACGAACGTCACCCGCTGGTCGTGCGCCGCGATCTGGTCGTCGACCAGCGCCACGATGTCCTCGTCGAAGATTTCCTTTTTCTTGTCGGCCAGCGCCTTGAAGCGGACGAACGCATCGTTGATCGCGTTGTCGCCGATGTCGTAGCCCAGCTCCTCCAGCTTCTTGCGGAAGGCGTGGCGGCCGGAGTGCTTGCCCATGACCAGGGTCGAGCGCTGCAGGCCGATGTCCTCGGGCCGCATGATCTCGTAGGTCTGGGCGTTCTTGAGCATCCCGTCCTGGTGGATGCCGCTCTCGTGGGCGAACGCGTTCTTGCCGACAATGGCCTTGTTCGGCTGGACGGCAAAGCCGGTGGTGGCGCTCACCAGCCGCGAGATGCGCATGATCTGCTTGGTGTCGACGTCGAGCCGATAGGGCAGACGATCGGCGCGGGTCTTGACCGCCATCACGATCTCTTCGAGCGCGGCATTGCCGGCCCGCTCGCCGATCCCGTTGATCGTGCACTCGATCTGCCGCGCCCCCGCCTCGACCGCGCGCAGCGAATTGGCGACGGCGAGGCCCAGGTCGTTGTGGCAGTGCACCGAGATCACCGCCTTGTCGATGTTCGGCACCGAATTCTTGATCAACCGGATCAGGTCGGCGAACTCCTCGGGATAGGCGTAGCCCACGGTGTCCGGGATGTTGATGGTCGTGGCCCCGGCGGCGATCGCGCTCTCGATGCAACGCCTCAGGAAGTCGGGATCGGTGCGCGAGCCGTCCTCGCCGCTCCACTCGACGTCGTCGGTGTAGTTGCGCGCGCGCTTGACGCTGTCGATCACCCGTTGATGGACCTCGTCCGGGTCCATCTGCAACTTGAACTTCATGTGCAACGGGCTGGTCGAGATGAAGGTGTGGATGCGCGGCCGCTTCGCCTCCTTCAGGGCCTCGGCGGCGCGGTCGATGTCGGCGTTGCCGGCGCGCGACAGACCGCACACCGCAGCATTCTTCACCAGCTTGGAGATAGCCTGGACGGCCTCGAAATCGCCGACCGAAGCGATCGGGAAGCCCGCCTCGATCACGTCGACGCCCATCTGGTCGAGCAGTTCGGCAATCCGACACTTCTCGGAGGTGGTCATGGACGCGCCGGGCGACTGCTCGCCGTCGCGCAACGTGGTATCGAAGATGATCAAGCGGTTCGGGTCGGTCATGAGAAGCTCTCGCTGCAACGGGTTACGGTCGCGGACGTCGGTCCCCTGAGCGATGGCTCACACCGGAGCGCCGCCGCTCAGGGGCAGCTAAGTCGCAGCAGACCGAGCGAGAGAAGGTCGACGACGCGCGGCCGGATATTGCGGGGGCGGTTCGAACTCATGGCGCGCGTAAGCTTCCAAACGCTGAAGCAAGGACGGTCGATTGCGGACACGCGTCGACCAGGACGCGATAGAAGCCAAAGGCAGCGCGAATGTAAAGACCCATGGTAGATGAAGGCAAGGCTAGGGGGCTTTTGGCCCCCTAGAACCCCCGGCCAGCGGCGTTGCCGCTGGCACTTTGAAA
>JBMCMJ010000025.1:0-16539 GCA_048615135.1 Pseudomonadota bacterium | reverse complement strand
AGCCGTCAGCACTTGTTGGCGATGGCAACGCCATCGCCGGGGGGCGCGGGGGGACTCTCGAGTACCCCCGCTCCTTCCGAATGCGTCGTTGCACTAACGGACGTCGATCACGATCTTGCCGAGGTGGCGGGCCGCCTCCATCGCTTGGAACGCCGCCTTGGCATCGCTGAAGCCGACGTGCTCGTGGATCACCGGACGCAGGCCGTGCGCGGTGATCGCCCGGTTCATGTCGAGGAACATGCGCCTCGAGCCGACATAGACGCCCTGCAGGCGGATCGACTTGCGCATGATGGGCGTCGGATTGATCGTCCCACCCGTGAGCACGCCGATCAGGGCGATGGCACCGGCAACGCGGGTCGCCTGGACGGAGCGTTCCAGCGTTCCGGCGCCGCCGACCTCGACCGTCAGGTCGACACCTCGCCCCTCGGTCAGCCGCACGACCTCTCGATCCCAATCCGGGGTGCGGGCGTAGTTGACGGTGGCCCAGGCCCCCATCGCCCGCACCCGGTCGAGCTTGGTGTCGTCCTTGGAGATGACGATCGCCCGCGCCCCGGCGAGTACGGCGAACTGCAGGGCGAAGATCGACACGCCACCCGTGCCCAGCAGCAGCACCGTGTCGCCGGCCTTGATTCGGCCGACCTCGATCAGCGCGTGCCAAGCGGTGAGGGCAGCGCAGGGGAGCGTCGCCCCCTCGGTAAAGTCGAGATGGGCGGGCAGGGGCACGAGCCCTTGCTCGGGCAGAGTCACGAACTCGGCGAGCACGCCGTCGAGGGCGCCGCCGAGGGCACTCGCCATGGCCTCAGGCGAGCAGGCGCCGTCCTCCCAGTCGCGGAAAAAGCAGGTGGCGACCCGGTCGCCTACGGCGAAGCGGGTGACCCGTTCGCCGACCGCCACCACCTCGCCGGCGCCGTCCGAATTGGGAATGCGCGGATAGGGCAGGCCGCGGCTCGCCGGATCCTTCACCGTCATCAGGTCGCGGTAATTGAGAGAACTCGCACGGATGCGGACCTGGACCTCGTACGGGCCGGGTTCCGTCTCCTCGATCTTTGCGAGGTGGAGGGCGTCGATGCCCCCTTCGGAAACGATCTGCCAAGCGCGCACAAGCCTTGCTCCCTGTCGGTCGACGCGGCGGGTGTGGGCCGTGGACGCGGCGCGCGCGACGCCGGCCAATGCTACCGAGCGTATTCGAGCAGACACAACCATGTCGCCGCCCACTCGGGCGCCGCACGACCTTCCTCCCGGTAGTCGAGGTTGGCGGGAGCGGGATCGGAGCGCAAGGCGGATGCGGCATGACCGCGCCCGAAGCGTTGGCCCGACGGGCAACACGGGCGCGGACGACGAGGAGCGGCGGCACGAGCCGGCGAGCCGGCCCCGCCGCGGTCGAGCGCTCAGGCGTCGCGCAGGAACACGGGCCCGCAGGCGATCCGCCCGCCGGTGCCGGTCGTCTCGGCGTGCAGGACGATCGAGGATCCGTCATCGTCGTGCAGTGTCGGTGCATCGTCGGGCGAACTCGTGTCGGCCGCGAGGCTGACGTTGGGGATCACCGTCCGGAAACTGGCCTCACCGTCACTTCCGACCCGCACGCTCGGCAGATGGCCTGCCGGACTTTGGCCGGGCCCGTCCCCGCCGCGAGCCTCGCCCGCGAACTCGTAGCCGTCGCCGGCGCTGGCGAAGTCCGGCGGATCGCAGAGGCCGCGCTCGTGGATCCTGAGCGCGTGCCAGCCCTCGGGCAGGTTGCGCAGTACGATGTCGGCCAGGACGCCGTCGCTCGTCTGCCAGAGCCAGACATCGCCGGCCGGATCGCCGTCCGTGTTCATCATGCTCACCCGGATGGGGCCGACGTTCTGGGCGAATGCCGCTGATCCCAGGCCGAGCACGGCGAGAGTCGACAGGGTGCAGAGGATGCGGAGAGGATGAAGCCTGCGCTTGGTCATGACGTGCTCTCCCGTCTCGTTGGTGGCGGAATCGGGCGGCGGTCGGCCGCCCCGCGGGACAGACCGACAACGGCGTGCCCACGCGAGGGTTCCAAGCGCGCCCTCAGCGCTCGGCCGGAAAGATCACCCCGCAGGCGATGCGAGAGCCGGTCGAGCCCGCAGGGTCCGCCCGGTAGTCGTCCACATCGGCATGGACCATGACGGCGGAGCCATCCTGGTCGTCGAGGCTGAACGGTGCCTCGTCGGGGTCCGCCGCATCGGCGCGCAGGGTCAGACGAGGCGCGAAGAACTCCGCCTGCGCCGTTCCGTCGGCGGCGACGTGAACGTTCGGTAGGTCACCCGCGTGATAGCCTTCGGGGTTGTCGAAGCCGTGGCTGTGGCCCTGCGGCGCATAGTGGCCGCCCGCCGAATCGAAGTCCGGCGGCTCGCATGCGCCGCGCTCGTGGATGTGAAAGCCATGCGGTCCTTCGGGCAGGTTTCGGAGCCGCGCGGTCATGACCACGCCATGCGCCACCTCTCGGAAGATGACCGTGCCGGCAGTGGTACCGTCGGCGCGAGCGACGGCGACTTCGATCTGTTCGGCACTTTGACCGAAGGCGGGAAGCGTCAGGGCCGCCAGCGTGCAGCCGGCGGCGACGCATCGGATGAGTCGAATGTCCATACCGCGTCTCCCGTTCGTCGGCGGAAGGGATCAACCGCCTCCTCGATGCGACAACGGGTGCACGGCTCGAGCGTTCCGGAAGGCCGCAAAGCGAGGCCGGCCACTCGCCGTCGAGGACGTGATCGCCCTCGCTCGGCAAGCGCCGACACCTCGCAGACGAGACTCGATGCAGGCGGGCGAGGCCCGTTCAGTTGACGGGTTGGTGCGTGCGGTGGGCATAGGCCTCGAGCGCTGCCTGACGGGCGAGACGCTTTTCGCAGGTGGCCCAATGCCCACGTGTGCATGAGGCCGCGCGACAGGCGTATTCGCAAGCCTCCAGTTCGGGCGGCACCTCGGGCACGGTCGGCACCAACCGCGCGATCACGCGGTTCAGGGCCGTTCGGAGGAAGAAGGTCTGCAGGTCGGGCAAGGTGAACCCCACGGTCGGTCGCGGCGCTTGGTGGCCGCTGTGTCATCGAGTTGTGACCTAGACGCCCACTTTTCGCCATTCGCCTTCGGATGGAGGGGGCGTGCAAGCCGGGGGCATAGCGGCCACGATGCCTGGCCTCGTGGCGAGCAGCCGCCGGGTTCCCCGATCGCCTGCGAACGTTTTATGCAGGAGGCGACCTCGCCAACCTGCGGACCCGACGGGAGAGACAGGATGGAACAGGGCATGGTGGCCCCGCTGTTCGAAACGACGCTGCACGCCATCGCCCTCGTCTTCGAAGCGGGCGGCGTGCTGGTGATGGTGCTGGGTCTCGCGCTCGCGGTTCTGCAGACGCTGCGCCGGATCCGTGCCGGAACCCCGCTTGCCGAGACCTATCACCCGTTCCGCACGACGCTGGCGCACAGCATCTTGTTGGGGCTCGAATTCCTCGTCGCGGCCGACATCATCGGCACGGTGGCGGTCGAGCCGACGATCGAAAACCTCCTGGTCCTCGGCCTGATCGTGCTGATCCGCACGTTCCTCAGCTTCGCGCTGCACATCGAGATCTCGGGCCGCCTGCCCTGGCGGGCCTCCGGCCCGACCGAACGACGCCCTTCGGCCGAGGGCGAGCCTTGAACATGCGCCGTCAGCCGCCCCGCCCGCAAAGGCCAATTCGATCAGGCCACCGCCGGCGCCCTCGCCTTCGCGGCGGCTACCTCGGCCTCGAGCCGGCCTTCCTCTACCGCGTGGCAGCGGACGTCGCGGTTGCCGGTGTGGAACGGCAGCGGGGTCTCGGTGCGGCAGCGGTCGTTGGCGAAGGGGCAGCGGGGGTGGAAGTGGCAGCCGGGGGGCGGCGTGATCGGGCTCGGCACCTCACCCGCGACGGGGATGCGCTTCTTGCCGGTCATCTCCAGGTCGGGGATCGCGTCCAGCAGCATCCGCGTGTAGGGATGCTGCGGGTTGGCGAAGATCTCGCGCGCCGGCCCGACCTCCACCAGCCGGCCGAGGTACATCACCCCCAGATAATCCGAGATATGATAGACCACCGCGAGGTCGTGGCTGATGAACAGATAGGACAGGCCCAACTCGCGCTGCAGATCCTTCATCAGGTTGAGGATCTGCGCCTGAACCGACACATCGAGCGCGGAGGTCGGCTCGTCGCAGACCAGGAACTCGGGCTCGCTCGCCAGGGCGCGGGCGATGGAGATGCGCTGGCGCTGGCCGCCCGAGAACTCGTGCGGGTACTTGCTGCCGTCCTTGGCCGAGAGCCGTACCCGCTCCAGGTTGAGCCCGACGCGCCGGGTCACGTCGCGCTCGTCGGTGGCGAGGCCGTGGGCGCGGATCGGCTCGGCGACGATGTCGTGCACCCGCCAGCGGGGGTTGAGGCTGGCGAACGGGTCCTGGAAGATCATCTGGAAGCGGCGGCGCAGCTTGGCCGTTTCGGCGCGATTGCGCGCCGCGGCCATGTCCTGCCCGTCGAAGCGGATCGAGCCGGCGGTCGGCTGGTAGAGACCCACCACCAATCGCGCCACGGTCGACTTGCCGCAACCGCTCTCACCCACGAGGCTCAACGTCTTGCCGCGCGGAATGGTGAAGTCGATGCCGTCCACGGCCGTCAGGATCGCCCGGCCTTCGCCGCGCAGCATCCGCCTGAAAAACGGCGCCGAAACGTCGAAGCTCTTGGAAAGCCCCTCGACCTCGAGGATGAGCTGATCCGACTGCACCTGACGTCCTCCTAGCGCGCTCTCACGAAAGGAAGGGCCAGGGGGACTTTTGGTCCCCCTGGAACCCCCTGCGAAGTTGCGCCGGCCATGCCGGCGCCGGGGGTCCTAGGGGGACCATCAAGTCCCCCTAGCCTTTCCCTTTCCATCACAATTCCTACTCCGCCGCCTTCACGGCGTGGTCGTGCAGCCAGCAGGCGGCGAGCGAGCCGCCGGCGGGCATCAGTTCGGGCCGCTCGTGGCGGCAGCGGTCGAAGGCGTGCGGGCAGCGCGGGTTGAAGGCGCAGCCGGGTGGGATCTCGGTCAGGCGCGGCATCGAGCCTTCGATCTGGGTGAGGCGTTCGAGGTTGTGGCCGACGACCGGGATCGAGCCCATCAGGCCCTCGGTGTAGGGGTGCTTGGCGTGCTTGATGACGTCCTTGACCGGGCCGATCTCGGCGATGCGGCCGGCGTACATGACGGCGACGCGGTCGGCGGTCTCGGCGATCACGCCCATGTCGTGGGTGATGAGCATGACGGCCGCACCGTGCTCCTCGCAGAGCCGCTTCAAGAGCTTGATGATCTGCGCCTGGATCGAGACGTCGAGGGCGGTGGTGGGCTCGTCGGCGATGATCATGCGCGGGTTGACGCAAAGCGCGAGCGCGATGACCACGCGCTGGCGCATCCCGCCGGAGAACTGGTGGGGGTACTGGTCGATGCGGCGCTCGGCGGAGGGGATGCCGACCTCGGCCAACAGGTCGATCGCGCGCTTGCGCGCGGCCGCCTCGCTCACGTCGTCGTGGGTGCGGATCGTCTCCATCAGCTGTCGGCCGACGGTGTAGAGCGGGTTGAGCGAGGTCAGCGGGTCCTGGAAGACCATGCCGATCCGCTTGCCGCGGACGCGGCGCATGGCCTCGGGCGTGAGGTGGTCGATGCGCTCGCCGTCCAGCCAGACCTCACCGCCAGCGATGCGCCCCGGCGGCTCCAGGAGGCCGATGACGGCGGCGCCGGTCATCGACTTGCCGGCGCCGGATTCGCCGACGACGCCCAGCACCTCGCCCTCGTTGACCTGGAACGAGACGTCGTCGACGGCGACCAGGGTGCCGCGACGGGTGGGAAACTCCACCCGGAGATTGCGTACGTCGAGGACGGGGCGGCGGCCGTTCATAGGCGGTCTCAGCGGAGCTTGGGGTTGAGGGCGTCGCGCAGCCAGTCGCCGAGCAGGTTGACCGCGAGCACCAGGATGACGAGGGCGATGCCGGGGAAGATGGTCATCCACCATTCGCCGGAGAAGAGGAAATTGTTGCCGATGCGGATCAGGGTGCCGAGTGACGGATTGGTCACCGGCACGCCGACGCCGAGGAACGAGAGGGTGGCCTCGGTGAGGATGGCGACGGCGAGCGACAGGGTGGCGATGACCAGGACCGGTCCCATCACGTTGGGGAGGACGTGGCGGTACATGATCAGCACCGGGTGGATGCCGATCACCTTGGCCGCCTGGACGTATTCCTTGTTCTTCTCGACCAGGGTCGAGCCGCGCACGGTGCGGGCGAAGTTGACCCACAAGGAGGCGGCGATGGCGAGGATCAGGGTGTAGATCTTGAAGTCGGCGCGGGCCTGGGTGCTGAGGATGGCTCCGGCGATACCGTCGATCATGAGGGCGATGAGGATCGCCGGGAAGGTCAGCTGCACGTCGGCGATGCGCATGATGAGCGCGTCGACCCAGCCGCCGAGATAGCCCGCGACGAGGCCGAGGATGGTGCCGGCCAATGCCGCGAGCAGGACGCCGGCGAAGCCCACGAGCAGGGAGATGCGCAGGCCGAAGATGATCGCCGAGAGCACGTCGCGGCCCTGATCGTCGGTGCCGAGGAGAAAGCGCGGATCGCCGTCGGCCGACCAGGCGGGCGGATAGTAGGAGTTCATCAGGTCGAGGCTGCGCAGGTCGTAGGTGTCGTGGGGGGCGATCCACGGCGCGAAGATCGCGCAGACGAAGAGGATCACGGTGACGACGAAGGCGACGATGGTGACCGGCGAGCGCTTGAAGCTGTCGAACACGTCGCCGTCGAGGAAGCGGGCGATGCCGCCGCGCATCCGCTCGAGGGTGGAGGGCTTGGCGAGGGCTTCGGTGCTGGCGAGGTCGCGCATGGCTCAGTGTCCCCCGGTCGGCCGTTCGATCCGCAGGCGCGGGTCGACGGCGTAGTAGAGGAGATCGACGATCAGGTTGATGGTGACGAAGAACACCGCGACCAGCACCAGATAGCTCGACATGATCGGGATGTCGGCGAAGTTGATCGCCTGGATGATCAATAGCCCCATCCCCGGCCACTGGAACACGGTTTCGGTGATGATCGAGAAGGCGAGGAGCGCGCCGATCTGCAGACCCATGATGGTGATCACCGGGACCAGGGTGTTCTTGAGCGCGTGGCCGAAGTTGATCGAGCGCTGCTTGAGGCCGCGGGCGCGGGCGAATTTGATGTAGTCGGTGCGCAGCACCTCGAGCATTTCGGCGCGGACCAGCCGCATGATCAGGGTGAGCTGGAACAAGGCGAGGGTGAAGGCGGGCAGGATGATGTGGCTCCAGCCCTGCAGCGTCAGGAAACTGGTCTGCCAGGGACCGAGGTCGACGAGGCCGCCGCGGCCGAAGGTGGGCAGCCAGCCCAGCCAGACGCCGAACACGAGGATCAGGAGGATGCCGATCAGGAAGGTCGGCAGCGAAATGCCGATCAGGGACAGGGTCAAGAAGACGCGGGAGAGCCACGAGTTTCGGTTGAGCCCGGTGTAGACGCCCATCGGCACGCCGATGACGAGGGCCAGGATCGCCGAGAGAGAGACGAGTTCGAGGGTGGCGGGCAGGCGTTCGGCGATCAGCTCGTCGACCGGCTTGCCCATCCGGTAGGACACGCCGAATTCGCCCTGGACGGCATTGCCGACCCAGCGGACGAACTGCACCGGGATCGGATCGCCCAGGCCCAGCTCTTCGCGCAGCCGCTCGCGTTCCTCGATGGTGCTTTCCTGGCCAACCATGTTGTTGACCGGATCACCGACGAACTGGAACAGCGAGAACGAGATCAGCGCGACCACGAGCATGACGAAAACCGCCTGCACCAGTCGCTGGACGATGTAATCGAGCATCGCTTGACCTATCCTGCCAAAAAAGACGGCGGCCCGGGCGGGCGCCCGGGCCGCCGCTTCGAGGCCGTTCAGCGCATCGTCACGAAGCGCAGATCGACGTCGTTGAAGGGCCGCTGGACGATCTCCGCGACCGTGTCGTTGCGCACCCCCCAGGCCAGCGCCTGCTGGTGCAACGGAATGTGGCCGACGTCCTCCTTGTGGATTTCGTAGGCCTCGCGGATCAGCGCGTTGCGCTCGTCCTCGTCGACGGTCATCGCGATGAGGTCGTGCAACTCCTCCACCCGCGGGTTGGTGTAGCGCCCGGAGTTCCAGGTGCCCTGGCCCGGCCCGTCGAGGGTGATGATGTTCTGCAGCACGTTGAGCGCGTCGTACGAGCCCGGCGTCCAGCCCAGCATGTAGAAGCTGGTGTTGTAGTCCTCGGCCGCACCGATCTTGTTGAAGTGCAGCGAAAGGGTCTGGGCGTTCAGCGTCGCGTCGATGCCGATGCGGCTCAGCATGGGCACGATCGCCGTGCAGATCGCCTCGTCATTGACGTAGCGGTCGTTCGGGCAGTCGAGGGTGACCGGGAAGCCGTCCGGATAGCCCGCCTCGGCGAGCAGTTCGCGCGACAGATCGGGGTCGTACTCGTACGGGACGTGCAACTCCTCGACGAAGCCGCTGATGCCCGGGGCGATCATCGAGCCGGTCGGCGTGGAGGCGCCGCGCATCACGCGCTGCTGGATGGCCTCGAGGTCGATCGCGTGGGCGAAGGCGCGGCGCACCCGCACGTCCTTGAACGGGTTCTCGCCCGAGCCCGGCATGTCCATCAACTCGTCACGGTGCTGGTCGAAGCCGAGGAAGATGGTGCGCAGCTCCGGCCCCTGCATGACGGTGATGTTCGGATCACGCTCCAGGCGCGCCACGTCCTGCAGCGGGACCGGGTACATCATGTCGATCTCGCCGGAGATCAGGGCGGCAACGCGGGTCGCGTTGTTGTTGATCGGCATGAACACCGCGCGGTCGACGTTGCCCTCACGGCTCTCGTGACCCCACCAGTCGGGGAAAGCCTCGACGACGAGGCGGGTGTCCTGCACCCATTCGACGACCCGGTAGGGACCGGTGCCGTTGGCATTCAGGTTGGCGAAGTCGGTGGCGCCCGCGGCCGACGTCAGCCCGAAGGCGTCGTTCTCCTCCATGTACTCTTCGTCGACGATGAAGAAGTTGGGCATGTTGAGCAGGAGGATCGGGTCCGGCGCCTTGGTGACGATCCGCACCGTGTAGTCGTCGACCTTGACGACCTCCGCGACCGTTGCCAGCGCGAAGGCCATTTCGCCGCCTTCCTGGGTCTGCCGCTCGAAGCTGTAGACCACGTCGTCGGCGGTGAACGGATTGCCGTTGTGGAAGGTGACACCCTCGCGGAGCGTGAACTCCATGGTGTTCTCGTCGATCCGGGTCCACTCGGTGGCGAGGTCCGGGTGCAGCGACAGATCGGGGTTGCGATGGATCAGGGTGCCGTAGACGTTCCCCTTCATCGCGTTGGTGGTGCCGTGATTGTGCATATGCGGATCGAGACCCAGGATGTCGCCGGTGGTCGCGTAGCGGAACACCTTCTCCTGGGCGAGGGCGGCGAGGCTCGTGAGGGCCACGGTTGCCGCCGTGACGACCGCGAGGCCGAAACGGGTCATCGGATGCGTCTCCCCTGCAACGTCCCGCGGCGCGAACGCCCGGAACCATCGAGTCGGCAGGACTAGACCACTTGGCCGTCCTTCACCAGACGGGGCGTTCCGCCTCACCCTCCGCTGGCCCCCGCCTTTCGGCCGAAAGTCAGGCTGTCATGGAGGCCTAGGTTGAGTTATTTTATATAAATTCGCGCTATGGTGGAGCCAGCGATGTCCGAAGGCGCTGCAACCCTGTTCGCACTCGCGGCCCTTGCCGTCGTCGCGGCCGAAGAGCCGGCGCCGAACGAACTGCACTACGCGGGCTCGCCGAATGCGGCCCGGGTGCTCGAGGCGTTGGTGTCGCACTACGACGGCGCACCGTTGACGCTCGAGGCGGTGCCCGACGCGACCACGGCCTGTCTCTGGCAGGAAAGCTGCAACCTCGCGTTGGTCTCCGGCCCCGCGAGCGATCGTCTCGCGGCCCGGGGTGCCGTCGTCACGTGGCTGGCGAAGGAGCCCGTCGCGGTCGTGGCGCACCCCTCGAATGCCGTTGGCTCGCTGACGCGGGCGCAACTCGATGCCGTGCTGCGGAGCGAGGTGACCCGGTGGGCAGAACTCGGCGGGGCCGATCGGCCGATCGTGCTGCTCGGTCGCGCCAAGGGCGAGCCGGGCCATCGCTGCGAATTGGCCTTGGCGGCCGAGGTGCAACGCGAGCCGGACGGGCTCGCCGTGGTCGGTGTCGACGTGTTGACGGCGCAGCCGGACCTGCACGTGCTCGCCATCGATGCCAAGAAGCCGCTGGATGATGCGGGCTATCCCCTGCTGCGCGACATCTTCCTCGTGACCAAGGGCGAGCCGGCGCCGCGGTTGCGCGCCTTCGTCGATTGGGTTCGTGCGGTCGAAGGCGACGTGATCGATGCGCCTTTGGGCGTTCAGTCGCCGGTCGGCAACGGGCAGTAGAGATCCTGCAGGGTGGCGAGGATACGCGCCACTTCGGCCGAGGCGAGGCGATAGTAGATCTGTTGGCCCGCGCGCCGCGTGGCGACCAGTCCGTCGTGGCGGAGCTTTGCCAAATGCTGCGAGAGGGCGGACTGGCTGAGCCCCAGCTTCGCCTCGAGGGCGCCCACCGTCTGCTCCTGCTCGGCCAGATGGCACAGCACCATCAGCCGGCCATCGTGGCCCATCAGCCGCAACAGGCGCGCCGCGCGGCCCGCGGCTGCGGCCATCGCCGCAGCAGTGCCGGCCGGCGCCTCGGCCGGTTCAGCCGAAGGCATGGCCGGGCTCGAAGCCGAGGCGCTTCAGGATGATCGCCAGCGGGCAGAAGCCGGTGAACGCCGACTGCAGGAGGTTGAGCCCGACGAAGCCGGTCAAAGCGAACCACCAGGGCGATGCCAGGAGGCCGAGCACCACGCTCAGCAGGATCACGCTTCCGGCGAAGGCCAGCACCACGCGTTCGATGGACATCGGTTGCTCCTTTGATATTAGGTGTTGCTAATTTAAAGGTTGCGCATATGTTGTCAAGCACGTTCAGGGTGCCCGGAGACCCCACCATGCCTGCCTCGTCGACCCCGAGCCGTCCCCTTTGGCCGCGCCTGTTCGCGCTCGCCTCGCTGCTGCTGGCACCCGTCGGGCCGGCGCTTGCCGAGCCGTTCGAGGTGACCACGCGCACCGTGGCCGACTATCGCCCGGTGTTCGGCACCGTCGAGAGCGTCGACCGTGCCGAGGCGCGGGTGCGGATCGCCGGCACGCTCCAGACCCTCGAGGTGGCCGAGGGCGACGAGGTCGAGCGCGGCCAGGAGTTGGCGCGCGTGGTCGACGACAAGCTCGCCCTCGAACTCCAGGCGCTCGATGCGAGTCTGCGCGCCCTCGACGCCCAGGCCGACCTCGCCCGGACCGAACTGGCGCGGGTCGAGGAGCTGCGTCGGCGCGGCGCCGTGTCCGTCGCTCAGCTCGACGATGCCAGGACCAATCTGGATGTAGTCGAGCAGACCCGCGCCGCCCGCCGCGCCGAGCGTGCGGTGCTGGTGGAGCGGCAGGACGAGGGAGCGGTGCTGGCCCCCGAGGCGGGCCGTGTGCTCCGTGTGCCGGTCACCGAGGGCATGGCCGTGCAGCCGGGCGAGCCGGTCGCCGTAATCGCGACGCGCGATTTCGTCCTCAGGGCGCGTCTTCCCGAGCGGCATGCGCGCTTTCTCGAGGTCGGCGACGTCGTGCGGATCGCCGAACGGGGGCTTTTGTCCGGCGGTAGCGCCAACGGGCGCGAAGGCCGGATCGCCAAGGTCTATCCCGAATTGGACGCGGGCCGGGTGGTGGTCGACATCGCCGCACCCGGTCTCGGCAGCTTCTTCGTCGGCGAACGCATCCGCCTGGAGGTGGCGACCGGCGACCGATCCGCCCTGATCGTCCCCGATGCCTACCTGACCCGCCGCTTCGGCGTGACCTTCGCCCGGCTGGAGGGGGTTGGCGAAGTGGTGGTGCAGCCGGGCCAGCGGGTGGCGGACGGCACCGACGTGCTGGCCGGGCTCGAGCCCGGCGACCGGCTCGTCGCCTACGGAAACTGAGCCATGACCGACAGCCACGACATTCCCCTCGGCATCGCCGGGCGGATCACCCGCGCCTTCATCGATTCGCCCCTGGTCCCGCTCCTGCTGCTCGCCTCGCTCGCGGTCGGCGCGCTGGCGCTCTCGCTCCTGCCGCGCGAGGAGGAGCCGCAGATCTCGGTGCCGATGGTCGACGTGTTCGTCGAGGCCGACGGCCTGAACGCGGACGATGCCGTCGAACTGGTCACCAAGCCCCTGGAGGCGCTGCTCCGGCGGCTGCCCGACGTCGAGCACGTCTACACGCAGACGGTGGACGACCGTATCGTGGCGACCGCCCGCTTCTACGTCGGCACCCGGGAGGACGACGCGCTCCTGCGCGTTCATGGCGAAATCCGGGCGCATTACGACCAGTTGCCGGTCGACATTCCGGAGCCGTTGATCGTCGGCCGCGGGATCAACGACGTCGCGATCATGGTGCTGACGCTCTCGCCGCGGCCCGATCTCGATCCGGGCCTCCTCGCCCGCTGGGACCGCGCGGCGCTGGGCGACATCGCCGACGAGTTGCTGGCCGAACTCGCCAAGGTCGAGGAGGTCGGGCGCACCTACCTGACCGGCGCGACCCGCAACGAGATCCGCATCGAGCCGGACCCCGCGGCGCTGGCCCTCTACGGCGTGACGCTGGAGCAGCTGGCGGAGAAGGTGCGCAACGCGAACCGGCGCGAGCTGCTCGGCCGGGTCCGCCAGGGTGGAGCCTCGCTCGATCTCCTGGGCGGGCAGACGCTCACGGGTGTGCCCGATGCGGGGCTGCTCGTCATCACCACCCGCGACGGCCGCCCGGTCTATCTGAAGGACGTGGCCCGTGTGCGGGTGGCGCTGGCCGATCAGGACTCGCGCGCGTGGCAGGTGGTGCAGGACGGCGACGGCGTGCGGCCGGTGCCGATGGTCAGCCTCGCCATCGCCAAGCGCCAGGGGGCCAACGCCGTCACCGTCGCCCACGACATCCTCGAACGGCTCGCCCTGGTCGAGGGATCGCTGGTGCCGGACGACCTCGACGTGGAGGTGGTGCGCAATTACGGCGAGACGGCCGCCGAGAAGGCCGACGAACTCTTCTCCCATCTGGTCGGCGCCACGCTGACGATCGTCCTCCTGATCGTCCTCTTCATCGGCTGGAAGGAGGGGGTGGTCACGCTGGTCATCATCCCGGCAACGATCCTTTTGACCTTCGCCGCCTCCTGGCTGATGGGCTACACGATCAACCGGGTGAGCCTGTTCGCCCTGATCTTCTCGATCGGCATCCTGGTCGACGACGCCATCGTCGTGGTCGAGAACATCGCCCGGCACTGGCGGATGGAGCCGGAGGGCGACCGCATGGCCGTGGCGATCCGCGGTGTCGCGGAGGTCGGCAATCCGACCATCATCGCCACCTTCACCATCGTCACGGCGCTGTTGCCGATGATGTTCGTCTCCGGGTTGATGGGGCCCTATATGAGCCCGATCCCGGCCAATGCCTCGGCCGCGATGCTGCTCAGCTTCTTCGTCGCCGTCGTCTTCGCACCCTGGATCATGCTCCGTCTCGACCGGGCCCGGCGTTCCCGGCCGGCCGAGGGTGGGGCGGATGCGGGCGAGGGCGGGCGGATGGGCCGGATCTACCAGGCGATCGCCCGGCCGATCCTGAAGACCCGAGCGCGGGCACTCGCCTTTCTGCTGCTCGTCGGCGTCGCCACGCTGGCCGCGACGAGCCTGTTCGCCACCCAGGCGGTGACGGTCAAGCTCCTGCCGTTCGACGACAAGAGCGAGTTGCAGGTGGTCGTGGACCTGCCCGAGGGCTCGACGCTGGAGGCGACCGAGCGGGTGCTCGTCGATCTCGGCCGGGCCCTCGCCGATCTGCCGGAGTTGGCGAGCCTCCAGGCCTATGCCGGGACGGCAGCACCGTTCAATTTCAACGGTCTGGTCCGCCACTACTACGTCCGGCAAAGCCCCGAACTGGGCGATCTGCAGGTCAACCTGATCCCGCGCCACGACCGCGCGCGGCAGAGCCACGCCATCGCGCTCGAAGTCCGCGAGCGGCTGGCCGACGTGGCGGTTCCCGAGGGGACGGCGATCAAGGTGGTCGAAGTGCCGCCCGGCCCGCCCGTGCTGGCGACGCTCCTGGCCGAAATCTACGGTCCGGATGCCGAGACGCGGCGCGCGGTCGCCACGGAACTGCGCGGGCTGTTCGAGGACATCGACTTCATCGTCGACGTCGACGACAGCTTCGGGGTGCCGGCGAGCCGGCTCAACCTGGCGATCGACCAGGCCAATCTCGACTTCCACGGCGTCGAGCAAGAGGCCGTCCACGACACGCTCGACCTGCTCTTCAACGGCACGACGGTCGGCTACTCGCAGCGCGGCGGCGGCACCAACCCGATCCCGATCTCGTTGCGGCTGGACGAGAGCCAGCGGCAGGTGACCGAAGCGCTCCTCGCCGTGCCCGTCCCGGCCCGCGGGCCGGCCGGGATCGAGACCCGCAACGTCGAGTTGGGCGACCTCTTGGAAGTGAGCGTTACCGAGGCATCCTATCCCGTGTTCCGCAAGAACGGCATCGCGCTGGAGATGGTGACGGCGGAGTTGGCCGGCCGCTTCGAGGCGCCGATCTACGGCATGCTCGCCGTGCAGGAGGCCGTGGCGGCGCACGACTGGGGCGACCTGCCACGGCCGGTGGTCCGCCTCTACGGCCAGCCCGCGGACGAGCGCACGCCGACCCTCTTGTGGGACGGCGAGTGGGAAGTGACCTACGTGACGTTCCGCGACATGGGGGCGGCGTTCGGTGCGGCCCTGGTCGGCATCTACCTGCTCATCGTCGCGCAGTTTCGCAGCTTCACCCTGCCGCTCGTGATCATGACGCCGATCCCGTTGACGCTGATCGGCATCACCCTCGGCCATTGGGCGCTGGGCGCACCCTTCACCGCCACCTCGATGATCGGCTTCATCAGCCTCGCCGGCATCATCGTGCGCAACTCGATCCTCCTGGTCGACTTCATCCGCCACGAGCAGGCGCGCGGGCGGCCGCTGCAGGAGGCGCTCTTGCGGGCGGGGGCCGTGCGCTTCCTGCCGATCTTCCTCACCGCCATCACGGCGATGGTCGGCGCCGCCTTCATCCTGCTCGACCCGATCTTCCAGGGGCTCGCCATCTCGCTCCTGTTCGGCCTCGCCAGTTCCACCGTGCTCACCCTGCTCGTCATACCCGCCATCTACGAGGTGATGCGCGGCGGCCGCAGCGGAGCCTTGCCGGAGGAGCCGGATAAGGTCTAAGCACCGACCTTCGAAGGAGGCACGATGCAACGCTGGCAGGACGACATCTTCCGCGCCATCCAGGAGGCCCGGATCACGCAGATGGCCTATGTGCCCGACGCCGGCCATTCGGCCGTGATCGAGGCGTGCGAAGCCGATCCGGGCATCGAGGCGACGGTGCTGACCACCGAGGAGGAGGGCATTCCGCTTCTGCTCGGCGCTTGGCTCGGCGGGCAGCGCGGCGTGCTGCTGATGCAGTCGAGCGGCGTCGGCAACTGCATCAACATGCTGGGCCTGCCGTCGCTCACCGGAGTGCCGCTGCCGATGCTGGTCACGATGCGTGGCGAGTGGGCCGAGTTCAACGGCTGGCAGGTGCCCATGGGGCAGGCGACGCCGACCGTGCTCGAGGCGATGGGCGTGATCGTCTATCGCGCCGAGCGCGCCGAGGAGGTCGGCGAGGTGGTGGCCGGTGCCTTCGAGCAGGCGTTCGAGGCCGAATGCGCGGTGGCCGTCTTGCTGGCCCAGCGGCTGATCGGGAGGAAGCGCTGGTGAGCGGCATGGATCGGCGCGAGGCCGTGGCGGCCCTGCTCGTCGGACGCAGGGATCTGGTCGTGGTGACGGGCCTCGGCTCGCCGTCCTACGACGCCTTTGCCGCCGGTGACCACGAGCGGAACTTCTACCTCTGGGGAGCGATGGGCGGGGCGGTGCCCACGGGCCTCGGCTTGGCGCTCGCCCGCAAGGACGTGCCCGTGCTGGTCCTGACCGGCGACGGCGAGGTGCTGATGGGCCTCGGCGCGCTTGCCACTGCCGGCGCCAAGCGCCCGCCCAATCTGACCATCGCCGTGCTCGACAACGGCCATTACGGCGAGACGGGGATGCAGGCGAGCCACACCGCCATGGGCATCGACCTCGAAGGGATCGCGCGCGCGGCCGGTTTCGCCTGGACCGAGACCGTGACCGCGCTCGCCGGCCTCGACGCGGTCCGACCGCACCTGGAGGCGCGCCAGGGTCTCGGCTTCGTGCGGCTCGCGGTCGCCGCCGGCGAGGCGCCCCGCGCCCTGCCCAGCCGCGACGGCCGCTTCCTCGTGCACCGGATCCGCCGGGCGGTGTCCGCGGCTTAGCGCACTTTTCGAGCGAATCTAGCAGCCGGTCCCTTGCCCGGTCGGCGGCGGGTCGACGCTGCCCCGGGCGGCTCGGCGCGGGTGAAGGCCGGGTGAGCGTCATCCGAGCGAACAGCGCCCTCGTCCGGAACCTCGACGATT
>JBMCMJ010000024.1:0-17074 GCA_048615135.1 Pseudomonadota bacterium | reverse complement strand
TTCGGCCAGCCGCGCTTGGGTGAGGTCGCGCGCCTTGCGGAGATCGCGCAAGGTCAGTTCCTCGGCAAGAATCTCGGCCGCTCGTGCCTCGATCTTCGCGCGTCGCGCGGGGGTCATGCGCTGCATGATCTCCTCGATCGGGACCATCTTCGTCGTTTCCGTCACGGCTTCCGTCTCCCACGAAGGGGCGCCAAATGTTCTTCGAACCGCTGATCGGCCACGGCGATCAGCCGGCGATAGAAGCGGGACTGCGCTTGTCCGGATTTGTCGCCTGCGACCAGTACGATCGCCTGTCGTGCCGGGTCGAAGGCGAAGGCCGCTCGCCAAACCCCACCGTCGGCATCGAAACGTAATTCCTTCATGTTGGCGTGCCGCGAACCCTTCAGGGTGTCCGCGCGCGGCCGCCCGAGTTGGGGACCCAGGGTCGAGAGCACCTGCAGTTGGGCAGCCAGTTCATCCTGCACATCCGCCACCAGTTCCTCGAATTCGACGGCGAAGGCGGGGTGGAACAGCACAACCCAATTCATGGTCGTATATGACTCTCAAGACATATGATTTCAAGCGCATATCGACCGCTGCGCAGCGGACATGCGTGATCCCGAAAAAGGTGAAGGCCGGCAGGGCCGGCCTTCCGGGGGTGCGGGGGGCTATCAAGCCCCCCGCGTTCCTTTTCTTTCGCCTTCCGCCCCTATGCCGTACCTGCCACGCCGGCCTTGGCCAGGAGTTGGCGGAGGACGTAGTGGAGGATGCCGCCGTGGCGGTAGTAGTCGACTTCGTCGAGGGTATCGAGGCGGCAGAGGAGTTCGATTTCGTCTTTGGAGCCGTCGCTGCGGGTGAGGGTGCAGCCGAGGGTCATGCGGGGTTTCAGGCCCGCTTCGAGGCCGACGATATCGACGAGTTCGGAGCCGTCGAGGTTCAGGGTTTTGCGGGTTTGCCCGTTCGTGAAGTTGAGCGGGAGGACGCCCATGCCGACGAGGTTCGAGCGGTGGATGCGCTCGAAGCTTTCGACGATGACGGCTTTGACGCCCAAGAGGTTGGTGCCTTTGGCGGCCCAGTCGCGGGACGAGCCGGTGCCGTATTCCTTGCCGCCGAAGATGACGAGCGGGGTGCCGCGCTTTTGGTATTCCATCGCCGCGTCGTAGATGGACATGATGGTGCCTTCCGGCATCAGCTTGGTCCAGCCGCCTTCCTTGCCGTCCGCCATTTCGTTTTTCAGGCGGATGTTGGCGAAGGTGCCGCGCATCATGATTTCGTGGTTGCCGCGGCGGGAGCCGTAGGAATTGAAGTCTTTTTGTTGGACCTGATATTGCAGCAGGTATTCGGCGGCGGGGCTCGTCTTGGCGATGGAGCCGGCGGGGCTGATGTGGTCGGTGGTGATGCTGTCGCCGAACAGCCCGAGGACGCGGGCACCCTTGATGTCCGCGACGGTCTCGGGGGCGGTGGGCGACATGTCCTCGAAATAGGGCGGCAGGCGGACGTAGGTGCTGTCGTCGTCCCAGTCGTAGGTGAGGCTGGATTCGTCGGAGGCGATGGCGGCCCAGCGTTCGTCGCCGGCGAAGACGTCGGCGTAGGAGTGCTGGAACATCTCGCGGTCGACGGCGGTGCGGAGTGCTTCGTCGACTTCGGCCGGGGTGGGCCAGACGTCCTTCAGGTAGACCGGGCCGTCCTTGCCCATGCCGAGGGGTTCGGTGGTGATGTCCTTGGTCATCGAGCCCAAGAGCGCGTAGGCGACCACCAGCGGCGGGGAGGCCAGGTAGTTGGCCTTGACCTGCGGGTGGACGCGACCCTCGAAGTTGCGGTTGCCGGAGAGGACCGAGACGGCGACGAGCTTGCCGGCGTCGACCGCGTTGGCGATGTCGTCGGGGAGCGGGCCCGAATTGCCGATGCAGGTGGTGCAGCCGTAGCCGACGAGGTCGAAGCCGATGGCGTTCAGGTGTTCGGTGAGGCCGGCCTTGGCGAGGTAGTCGGTGACGACCTTGGAGCCGGGGGCGAGGGAGGTTTTGACCCAGGGCTTGGGCTTCAGGCCGAGGGCGTGGGCCTTCTTGGCGACCAATCCGGCGGCGAGCATGACGCCGGGGTTGGAGGTGTTGGTGCAGGAGGTGATGGCGGCGATGACGACGTCGCCGTTCCTGAGTTCCAGGTCGGTGCCGGCGATGGGGGCGGTGGCATCGACCGGGGTGGATCCTGCGAGGCCCGGCAGGACCTCCTTGAAGTCCTTGGCGGCGTCGGTCAGGGCGACCCGGTCCTGGGGGCGCTTGGGGCCGGCGAGCGAGGGGACGACGTCCTGCAGGTTCAGCTCCAGGGTGTCGGTGAAGACGGGCTCGGGGCTGGCTTCGTCGTGCCAGAGGCCCTGGGCCTTGGCGTAGGCCTCGACCAGCGCGATGCGCTCGGGCTTGCGGCCGGTCAGGGTCAGGTAGTCGATGGTCACCTGGTCGATCGGGAAATAGCCGCAGGTGGCGCCGTATTCGGGCGCCATGTTGGCGATGGTGGCGCGGTCGGCGAGCGGCAATGCGGCGAGGCCGGGGCCGTAGAACTCGACGAACTTGCCGACCACGCCCTTGGCGCGGAGCATCTGGGTGACGGTGAGGACGAGGTCGGTGGCGGTCGCACCTTCGGGGAGCTTGCCGGTCAGCTTGAAGCCGACGACTTCGGGGATGAGCATGGAGACGGGCTGGCCGAGCATGGCGGCCTCGGCCTCGATGCCGCCGACGCCCCAGCCGAGCACGGCGAGACCGTTGACCATGGTGGTGTGGCTGTCGGTGCCGACGAGCGTGTCGGGGTAGGCGACGGTGGTGTTGCCGTCCTGGCCGGTCCAGACGACCTGCGCCAAGTGCTCGAGGTTGACCTGGTGGCAGATGCCGGTGCCGGGCGGGACGACGCGGAAATTGGCGAAGGCCTGGCTGCCCCAGCGAAGGAACGCGTAGCGTTCGCCGTTGCGCTCGTATTCGAGCTCGACGTTTTTCCGGAAGGCGTCGGGGCCGCCGAAGCTGTCGACCATGACCGAGTGGTCGATGACGAGGTCGCAGGGGCTCAAGGGGTTGATGGATTTGGGATCGCCGCCGAGCTCGAGCATGGCCTGGCGCATGGCGGCGAGGTCGACCACGGCGGGCACGCCGGTGAAGTCCTGCATGAGCACGCGGGCCGGGCGGTAGGCGATCTCGGTGTCGGATTTGCGCGTCTTCGCCCAGTCGGCCATCGCCTTGACGTGCTCGACGGTGACGGTGCGGCCGTCCTCGAAGCGCAGCAGGTTTTCGAGGAGCACTCGGAGCGAGAAGGGCAGCCGGTCGACGGCGCCGATCTGCTTTTCCGCCTCGGGCAGCGAGAAGTAGTCGTAGGAGAGGTCGCCCACGGTCAGTGTGCGGCGCACCCCCAGCGTGTCAGAGCCTGTGATCGACACGGTACTCTCCCGTTGTTGTCGAGATCGGCCCGTGACGGTGCGCCGCCGGCGGGTCGACCGGGTCCCAGCTCACTCGCCCGCGGTCTCGGCCGCGAGGCGGAGGTTGGTGATCTTCTTTTCGGTCAGGGCCGCGCGCGTTCGGAGGATCACGACGGCCAGGAAGTAGAGCTTCATGGCGACGGCCATGACGAGCAGCGGCCAGAGCATCGAGATGTGGATGGTCGGGCCGTCCATGCGGAAGACGCTGGCCGGCTGGTGCAGGGTGTTCCACCAGTCGACCGAGAACTTGATGATCGGCAGATTGACCGAGCCGACCAGCGCCAGGATCGCTGCGGCCTTGGCGCCGCGCGCGGGGTCGTCGAAGGCGTCGTAGAGGGCGGAGTAGCCGAGGAAGAGGAAGAAGAGGATCAGCATGGAGGTGAGGCGCGCGTCCCACACCCACCACGTCCCCCACATCGGCTTGCCCCAGATCGAGCCGGTGACCAGTGCCAGAAAGCAGAAGACGGCGCCGGCCGGGGCGGCGGCACGGCCGTAGATCTCGGCGAGCGGGTGACGCCAGACGAGGGCGAACAACGCGGCCACGGCGAGCGTCAGATAGACGAACAGCGCCAGCCACGCGGTGGGGACGTGGACGTAGATGATGCGGAACGCGTCGCCCTGCTGGTAGTCGTCGGGGGCCATGATCAGGCCGCCGTAGAGGCCGACGACGGTCAGCACGACCGCCAGCCCCAGCACGTAGGGGAAAACGGCGTCGGCGAGCCGCTGGAAGCGGAGGGGATTGGCGAACCAGTGCATGGCGCGGATTTACAACAAGTCCAAAGGTTCTGAACAGGGTAGCCTCTATCGCCTTAGGTCGGGGCTCGGCTCGGGTTCGTGAAGCCCGGACGCGATGCCGCAGGTAGGGCCGGGGTAGAGGAAGAGCCGGGGAGAGCGGGGGTGCAGGAAGAGCCGGGGGGACTTGATGGTCCCCCCGGGCCCCCCGGCGACGGCGCTGCCGTCGCTCCATGAGAAGGGCTAAGCGGCGGCGGGGTACGGGCTGCCGGGAGACGTGCGCGATCAGGCGCTCGCGCACCTCACGCCGGACCTCGTGGCGGTGGTCCGGCGGTTGGAGAGAAAGCTGGTGGCGGGCGGGTGATCGGCAGGACGAGCAGGAGCAGCACCGCGCTCGCGGCGGCGATCAACCACGGGATGGCGGCGAGTGCCACGAGGTCGGCGAGGATGCCGGCGAGGCTCGGCAGCACGAGGGCGCCGACCATCGCCGCACTCACCTGCAGGCCGAACAGGCGGGCGGCAAGCTCGGGGGCGAAGCGCTCGGCGGTGCGGAGCATCAGCATCGGGAAGATCGGGGCGAGGGCCAGTCCGGCGAGCGCCAGACCGCCGATCGCGAGGGGGCCGGGCAGGAGGAGGAAGAGGGTGGTGCCGAGGAGGGTGAGCGCGGCCCCGCCCCGGATCAGCAGGGCGCTGCCCGCGCGGTCGGCGACGAAGCCGACGAGGAAGCGGCCGAGGCAGAGGCTCGCCCAGAAGGCGGCGGCCCCGGCGCCCGCGACTTCCAGGGGCAAGCCGCGCGCCTCGCGCAGCACGGCGAAGCTCCAGCTGCCGAGCGACGCCTCGATGCCGGTGTAGATCGCGAAGGCCAGCACCTGCAGGGCGGCGAGCCGACGGCCGTCGTGGGGCACGGCGGCCAGTCCCTCGACCGTGGCCCCGCCGCGCACCGGCGCCGTCGCGGCGAAGGCCGTGCGGCGGGCGTGGAAGAGGATGGCGAGCGCGAAGAGGAGCGCCGCGAGCACGGCGTAGCCGAGCCGCCAGTCGCCGGACGCGGCGAGCGTCCCGGTGAGGATGACCGGGCCGAGGGCGGCGCCGATGCCGTAGGCGGCGTGCAGCCAGTTGAGGTGGCGGGCGGAAAAGTGGGCGGCGGCATGGGCGTTGAGCCCGGCGTCGATCGTGGCGGAGCCGAGCCCCAGCACGAAGCCCGCCAGCGGCAGGACGGCCGTGGCGGGCGCGAGGGCGAAGGCCACAGCGGCGAGCGCCACCACGGCCGTGCTGCGGGCGAGCAGGTCGCCGATGGCGAGCCTTCCGAGCAGGCGCGCGGAGGCGGTCCCGGCGAGGAGGTAGCCGGCGGTCTGCGCCACGAGGATCAGGGCGAGGCCGCTCTGCGGCAAGGCGAAGCCGTCGCGGAGCGAGGGCCAGGCGATGCCGAGGGCGCCGTCCGGCAGGCCGATCGCGACGAAGGCCAGATAGGCGAGGAGGAGGGCGCTCAAGCGCGCGTCACTCGAGGGAGAGGCGCAGCGCCGCGGCGGTGGCGAAGGGGGCGAGGGCCGTGGCCCCCAAAAGGAAGGCGCCGAGGATCATCAGCTGCGCCGAGGCACCCAGCCCCGAGACCCAGCCCTCGATCGCGGAGACGCCGAAGATCAGGACGGGGATCTGCAGGGGCAGGACGATCAGGGCCAACAGCAGGCCGCCGCGGCGGCTGTGGATCAACAGCGCGGCACCGATGCCGCCGATCAGGGTGAGGGTGGGCGTGCCGAGCAGCAGCACGATCGGCACGGCGAAATAGGCCTCGACCGGCAGCCCGAGCAGCAGCACGACGATCGGCGAGAAGGCGACCAGGACGAGCCCGGACGTCAGCCAATGGGCGAGCGCCTTGATCAGCGCCACCCACTCGAAGGCGAGGCCCGAGACGCCGAGCAGGTCGAGGGTACCGTCGCGGGCGTCGGCCGCGTAGAGGCGTTCCAGGGTGAGCGTGACGCTGAACAGGGCCAAGACCCAGACGAGGCCGACGCCGATCCGCTCCAGCACCTGCGGCCCCGGGCCGACCCCGAGCGGAAAGAGGGCCAACGCCAGGAGGAAGAAGACCAGCCCCTGGGCCATTTCGCCGCCGGAGCGGAGCGCCAGTTTCAGCTCGTGGGCGAGCAGGGCCAGGCCAGCGTTCATCGGCCGAACTCCAGCACCGTGGCACCGTCGATGGCGATGTCGCCGTGGGTGGCGGCGATCACCGCGCCGCCCGCCGCCAGATGCCCGGTGATGGCGCTCTCCAGCCGGTCGCGGTTGGCGGCATCCAGGCCGACCCCAGGCTCGTCGAGCAGCCAGACGGGCTTGGCCGCGGCGAGCAGCCGGGCGAGGGTGAGCCGGCGGCGCTGGCCCGAGGACAAATAGCGCGCGGGCGTGTCGGCGAGGCGCTGCAGGGCGAAGCCCTTCAGCCCCGCCTCGACATTGCCGCCGCCCGTGAGCGCCACGGCGAAGGCGAGGTTTTCCTCGACGGTGAGGTTCGGCTTTGCCGGGTCGCCGTGGCCGACATAGTGAAAGCCGGGGGCGCCGTCGGCCGTGGGTTCGATGGTGACGCTGCCGGCGGCGGGCTCCAAGAGGCCCGCCAGCAGGCGCAACAGGCTCGACTTGCCGCTGCCGTTCGGGCCGCGCAGCACCAGGGCGCGGCCCGCCGCGAGGCCGAAGTCGATGCCCGCGAACACGTCGCGGCCGGCGCGGCGGCAGGCCACCGCCTCGGCGCGGACCAGCAGGTCGGGGGAATGCAAAGCGGATTCAGGCACGCCGGTCGTCGATCACCTTGCCATCGTTCGGCAGCGAACCCGGCGCCACCAACTCGACCTTGCCGGCGATGCCGGTCAGGGCTTCCACATCGGCCGAGAGCATGTGGCTCAGATCGTCGCTCGCCTCGCCCACTTCGACCAACAGGCGCAGCCGATCCGCCGCCTGGACCCGGTCGACCACGAGCCGGCCGCGCTGCAGGCGGTGACGCTCGACCAGCCCGTCGATCTGGTAGTCGTGCACCAGCCGGCCACCCACGGCGGCGGCCCGGTCGATCCGGCCGAGCAGCCCGCAAAGGCGGCGGTTGGTCCGCCCGCAGGCGCTCGGGCCGGGGGCGAAGGCCGAGAGATCGCCCGTTGCGAGGCGGATCAGCGGGTAGTCCGGGTTGAAGCTGGTGACGACGACCTCGCCGACCTCGCCCTCCGGCACCGGCCGGCCGGTCACGACGTCGACGATCTCGACGATCACCGCCTCGTCCACGACCAGCCCGTCGTGCGCCTCGCTCTCGTAGGCGATCAGGCCGGTGTCGGCCGTGGCGTAGACGTCGAAGCCGACGATGCCGTAGCGCTCCTGCAACAACCGGCGTTCGTCCGGGGCGAAGGGCTCGCCGGAGCCGAGGGCCATGCGGAGGCCGGCCGTGGGGGTCGGATCGTCGCCGGCAGCCTCGAGCAGCGAAACGACCGTACTCGGGCGGCCGGTGAGGGCGCGTGGCTGCAGCCGGCGCATGACCTCGATCTGCCGGTCGAAATGTGCGTCCCCGGCCGGCACCACGGGACAGCCGATCGCCCGCGCCCCGCCCTCGACCATCATGCCGGCGGGGCTCAGATGGTAGGGAAAGGCGTTGTGCACGAGGTGGCCCGCCCGGAGACCGGCGGCAAACAGCGCGCGGGCGAAGCGCCAATAGTCGGTGCGCACGCTCTCGGGTTCGACCACCGGCGCCGACGAGGCGAACACCCGCGCCAGCCGGCCGAGTGGTGTGGCGACGAAATCGCCGAACGGCGGGATCGCCGCCTGACGCTCGATCAGATGGCTGCGGCGGAGGATCGGCAGGGCCGCCAGGGCCTCGGGCGTGGTGACCGCCGTCGCCTCGACGCCGGCCAACAGCTCCGCCATGCCCGGGGCGTTGTCGATGGCGTGACGCACGAGGCCCGGCAACGCCGTGAAGAGTTGGTCGTCGCGCAGGGCCGGGTCGCGGATTTCCTGGCGGTCGTAGAACTCGCCCTCGTGCTCGACCATGGCTTTTTCCGGCTCGCTCTTCTCGATCGTCGCGGTCGGCGCCGACATCCGCCGCGCCGCGTCGGATCCCGACCGCACCCCCCCAGGGGACTTCTCGTTCTGCCGAACGTCGCCCCGCTGTCGATGGGACGTTCGATCGTTCGCAGCGCAACATGAAACCGCCGCCATCGAAGCGCAAGGCGAACTTGGTGCTTGGTGCGCAGCTTTGCGCGGCGGCCGTGCGGTCAGGCGCAGACCTCGTGGCCGCGGGCGTCGCGCTCGACGGTGGCGAGCAGCAACTCCAGGGCACGGCGCAGCGCGTCGCGGTCGGGCGCACCGCTCAGCGACAGGCGGATCGCGTTCGGCACCCGTGCGCGGCCGAAGGCGAACAGGTCGCCCGCGAGCACGTGGACGTCGACCGCCCGCAAGCGGTCCACCAGCGCGCTCGCCCGCCACCGACCGGGCAACCTGAGCCAGAGATGATGCCCCTCGCTCGCGCGATTGGGGGCGAGCGGGCCGAGCACCTCGCGGGCGAGGGCGTGGCGGGCGCGGGTCTCGGCGCGCTGGCGCAGGACGACCTCCTCGGCCAGCCCGCTCTGCAGCCAGCCGCGGAACAGCTTGGCGACGAGCGGCGGGATGCCGAGCAGGAGGGTGTGCTGGGCATCGAGCAGACGGGCCTGCAGGTCGGGCGGCGCGACCAGGAAGCCGAGCCGGAGCCCCGGTGCCAGCGTCTTGGACACGCTGGTGACGTAGATCGTGCGCTCGGGGGCGAGTTCGAACAGGGTCGGCGGCCGCGGGTCGAGCAGGAGGCCGTAGACGTCGTCCTCGATCAGCACGAGGTCGTGCGCCCGGGCGACGGCGACGATCGCGCGGCGGCGGTCCTCCTTCATGGTGCTGCCGGTGGGATTGTGCAGGTTGACGTTGAGGACGGCCAGGCGGGCGCCGGTGTCGCGGCAGGCGGCATCGAGGGCGTCCGGGCACACGCCGTGCTCGTCGACTTCGACCGCGTGGCGCCGGAGCCCGAAGATGCCGCCCATGTCGTGGAAGTGCGGATAGGAGAGGCTGGCCGCGAGCAGCGGATCGCCCGGCCGGGTGAGCGCCGCGAGCGCCACCGAAATGCCCCCCTCCGCGCCGGCGGTGACCATCACCCGGTCGGCGGATGCCTCGACGCCGTGCCGGCGGAGCCACTGCGCGCCGGCGAGCCGGTCCGCCTGATGGCCGGCGGTCGGCGGATAGGCGAGCAGCAGGCTCGCCGGGTCCGCGTCGTCCAGCGCCGTACGCATGGCCGCCATGAGGTCTTCGTAGGCGACCGGCACCGGCTGGTTGGTCCGCAGGTCCATCGGCGAGTGACGCGGGTCGCTCACCGGCAGGTCCTGGGCGGCCATGAAGTCGTGCACCTGGGCGCCCAGATCGGAGCCGGTGACGAAGGTGCCGCGGCCGACATGGGCGGTCACCAACTGGCGCTGCGCGGCGATTTCGTAGGCCCGGCCGACGGTGCCGACGGTGACCCGCAGCCGCTCGGCCAACTCCCGCTGCGGCGGCAGCTTCGTACCCGGTTGCAGCCGACCGTCGGCGATCGCCGCGGCAATGGCATCCGCCAGGGCCCGGTATCGGGGGCCTTCCTGGGCGGCGAGGTCCTCGATCGTTATTGTCATGGTGACAATGTGGGACTTGACGACCGATGGTGTCAATCCGATACATTGGAGCGTAACAATTTTGGAGGGAAGCCGAGATGGCGACCAATTGGACCCTTACAATTCCGGGCCGCCACGTGTCGGTTACCGACCGTGTGCTTGCGGCGATCGGCCAAGCCTTGCTGTGGTACGGACGCGCGCGCGAGCGCCGGGCGCTGGCGGAGCTCGACGACCACCTGCTGCGCGACATCGGCGTCAGCCGGGCCGAGGCCGACCGCGAGGCCGGCAAGCCGTTCTGGCAGGTCTGAGCGGCCCGTTGCCGTCGATGCGCCTCCGGTTCTCGACGCACGACGTGTTCACCGACCGGGTGTTCGCGGGCAATCGGCTGGCGGTGCTGCCCGATGCGCGCGACGCCCGCGGCCGGCCGCTCGACGACGCGACCCTGCAGCGGATCGCGGCCGAGTTCGGTTTTTCGGAGACCGCGTTCGTGCTGCCGAGCCGGCGGCCCGACTGCGCGCGGCGGGTGCGTATCTTCACCCCCGAGGCGGAATTGCCCTTCGCCGGGCACCCGACGATCGGCACGGCGATCGCGCTGGTCGAGCAGGGCATCGTGGCGATGGCCGGGGACGTGGTCGAATTCGGCTTCGATCTCGAAGCCGGGCCGACGCCGGTCACCGTGCGCCGCGACGGTCGGCGGCTGGAGGCGGAACTGACGGCGCCGAGCGTGCCGACCACCGGGCCCGCGACACCCGAGACGGCGGTGGCGGCGGCCCTCGGTCTGCCGCCGTCCGCGATCGATGCGCGGGCGCATCCGCCGGTGGACGCAGGGACCGGGCTGCCGTTCGTCGTCGTGCGGCTGGCCGACCTCGTGGCGCTCGGCGCGGCGCGCCCCGACCGCGAGGGCCTCGCCCGGCTGCCCACACCGGGCGGACGGCACGGTGTGGCCTGCTACGTGCCGCTCGACGAGGCAGGACGCAGCCTGCGCGTGCGGGTGTTCGGCAACGAGATCGGCATCGAGGAGGATCCGGCCACCGGCAGTGCGGCCGCCGCCCTCGTGGGCCTGCTCGCCGGGCTCGATGCCGCGTCCGCGGGGACGCTGGCCTACGGCATCACCCAGGGCGTGGAGATGGGCCGGCCGTCGTCGATCCGTGCCGTCGTCGACAAGGCGGGCGGGGAGGTGCGCCGGGTCCGCATCGCCGGCACCGCCGTGACCGTGACCGACGGCTGGATGACGCTGCCGGAGCCGGCCTGACCGCTGCCACATTCAACCATGGTTCAGCCGGTGCGCCGCATCAGGGCACGATGCGCGAGGGTTGGCGATGGATCGGCTGTGCAGGGCTCGGCGTGGTGAGTGGCCTCGCCGCCTCCTCGTCGTCGGCGATGGACGAGCACGACGCCGCACGCGCCGCGGTCAACGCGCGCGACAGCCTGCCGCTGGAGGCGATCATCGGCCGGGCCGGGCTCGAGCCTGAGCAGATCCTCGATGCGAAGATCGTGCGCACCGAGCCGAGCTATCGCTACCGGGTGCGCTGGCTGGACGAGCAGGACCGGGTGCGCGAGATGCTGGTCGACGGCCGGACCGGGGCCGTCGTGACGGACGAGTGACGCGATGCGCCTGTTGATCGCCGAGGACGAGCCGGAACTGGCCGAGCAGTTGCGCGACGCCATGGTCGAGGCGGGCTACGCCGTCGATCTCGCCATCGACGGTGAGGACGCACTCCATTTGGGCCAAACCGAACCCTACGACGCCGTGATCCTCGATCTCGGCCTGCCCCTGATCGACGGGCTGACCGTGCTCGAGCGCTGGCGCCGGGCGGGGCGGACCATGCCCGTGCTGGTGCTCACCGCACGCGACCGGTGGAGCGACAAGGTGGCGGGCATGGACGCCGGCGCCGACGACTACGTCGCCAAACCCTTCCACATGGCCGAACTGCAGGCCCGGCTGCGGGCGCTGATCCGCCGGGCGAGCGGCCATGCCTCGGCGGAGCTGGTCTGCGGGCCGGTCCGCCTCGATACCCGCGCCGCCCAGGTCACGGTCGCGGGCGAGCCGGTCCGCCTGACCGGCCACGAGTTCCGCGTGCTGACCTACCTGATGCACCACAAGGGCCGCGTCATCTCGCGAACCGAGCTCACCGAGCACATCTACGACCAGGACTTCGACCGCGACAGCAACACGATCGAGGTGTTCATCGGCCGGCTCCGCAAGAAACTCGGCGCCGACGTCATCGAGACGGTGCGCGGCCTCGGCTACCGGCTGGTCGATCCCGCCGAGGCCAAGTGAGCGGGGCGACGCGCCCCGAACCCCCGGTCCGGCTGGGCTCGCTCGCCGGGCGGCTCGTGCTGCTGGCGAGCCTCTGGTCGCTGCTGGTCATCGCCGCGGGCGGCGTGACCCTCGCCTGGATCTTCAACCAGAGCGTCAAGCATGCCTTCGACGAGCGGCTCGAGGTGCTGATGCAGGGGCTGATCGCCGTCAGCGAGGTGGACGAGGACGGCCGCCTGCGGGTCGGCACGCCACCCGGCGAGCCGCGCTTTCGTGCGCCGCTGTCCGGCTGGTACTGGCAGGTCGAGACCCCCGAGGGCCTGATCCGCTCGCGCTCGCTCTGGGACCGCGATCTGCCCAGTGCCGCCGTGCCGATCACCTATGTGCGCGGGCCGGGCGAGCAGCGGCTCCGGATGCTCAGCCGGGCGATCTTGATGGGCGACACGGTCTATCGCTTCCGGGTCGCCGGCGAGACCGAGACCATCGGCCGGGCGACCGCCCGGTTCACCGCGACCGTGGCCGCGGCCCTCGCCGTTCTGGCCCTCGGGCTCGTGCTGGCGGTGCTCGCCCAGGTCACCTGGGGCCTGCGCCCGCTCACCCGGCTGCAGGCCGAGATCCAGCGCATCCGTACGGGCGAGGCCGAGCGGCTGGAAGGGGCCTTTCCGAGCGAGCTGGCGCCGGTCGTGGACGAATTGAACTCGCTGCTGGCGCACAACCAGGAGGTGGTCGAGCGGGCCCGCGCCCACGGTGGCAATCTCGCCCACGCGTTGAAGACGCCGCTCTCGATCCTCGCCAACGACGCGGAACGCGGCGACGACCGGCGGCTGGCGGACGCCACCCGGCGCCAGTTGCCGCGCATGGAGCGGTTGATCAACCACCATCTGGCTCGCGCCCGGATGGCGGGGGCCGCGGGCGCGCTGACCGGCCACCAGCCGGTCGGCCCGGTGCTCGCCGAATTGATCCGCACGCTCGGCAAATTGCACGGGGACAAAGACCTGCTGATCCGCCGCGCCGACCGGCTGGAGGCGACCTTCCACGGTGAGCGCGAGGATCTGATGGAGATGCTCGGCAACCTGATGGACAACGCCTGTAAATGGGCGCGGACGAGGGTCGAGGTGACGGTCGAGGCGGCCGGCGACGGCTTCGACGTGCACGTCGACGACGACGGCCCGGGACTGCCGGAGATGGAGTGGTTGCGGGTGATCGAGCGCGGCCGGCGGCTCGACGAGACGGTGCCGGGCTCGGGGCTCGGCCTCGCGATCGTCGCCGACCACGCCAAGCTCTATCGCGGCCGGCTCCTGCTCGACCACGGCCCCCTCGGCGGTCTCAGGGCCACCTTGCACTTGCCGGGGCAGGTGCCGGCTGCCAAGCCGACCGTGGCGCCGGCGGGGTGAGCGCCGGCGGACGTTCGTGGAAGGGTCGATGGTCCAGGTGATTCAGGCACTGGGCGCGCGCGGGGACGGCGGCGCCGAGACGATGTTCCTTTCGGTGATCGACGCGCTGGCGGCGCAGGGGGTGTCGCAGGCGGGGTTCCTCCGTCAACATCCGGGGCGGGTCGATCACCTGCGGGCGATGGGGCTGCCGGTAGCGACCGCGCCCTTCGCCGGAGCGATCGACCCGCTCACCGGCTGGCGCTTTCGCCGCTTCGCCAAGCGTGAGGCGCCTGCGGCCGTGCTCACCTGGATGGCCCGGGCGAGCTGGCAGGTGCCGCCCGGCCCCTACCGCAAGGTCGGCCGGGTCGGCGGCTACTACAAGCTCAAGTACTTTCGGACCTGCGACCACATCCTGGCGATCGCGCCGCACCTCGCCGACCACATGGTCCGGCAGGGCTGGCCCGCCGAGCGGGTGACGGTCGTGCCCAACTTCCCGATGGTCGATCCGGCAGCCCCCCCGGTCGACCGGGCGAGCCTCGACACGCCCGCGGACGTGCCGGTGGCCCTGGCCCTCTCGCGGCTGCACCGGGTCAAGGCGATCGACACCCTGCTCTACGCCGTGGCGCGGGTTCCCGACGTCCACCTTTGGATTGCCGGCGACGGGCCGGAGCGTCCGGCGCTGGAGGGGCTTGCTCGCGACCTCGGACTCCTCGACCGGGTCCGCTTTCTCGGCTGGCGGACCGACCGCTCCAACCTGCTCGCGGCCGCCGACATCGTGGTGTTCCCGTCGCGCCGGGAACCGCTCGGCAGCGTCGTGGTCGAGGCGTGGGCGAGCGGCAGGCCCTTGCTCGCGACCCGAGCGGCCGGCCCCGCCTGGCTTGCCCGGGACGGGGAGACGGCCCTGTTGGTCGACATCGACGACGTCGAGGCCCTGGCCGACCGTCTGCGCCGGCTGGCGCGCGACCCCGAGCTTCGCCGACGGCTGGTCGATGCCGGCCGGGCGGAAGTCGAGGGCCGCTACGGCGTGGCCGCGTCGGTCCGGGCCTATCTCGAGGTTTTGGGGATCGCCTGATCGCCGGTCGCCTCGTGGGCCCTCGAACCGAGCCGGAAGGCGAGGGCGACCAGGGCCCAGAACCCGAGCCACCAGGCGGTCCAAGCCCCGTAGCCGACGCAGGCGATGACGAACAGCGCGAGCGCCGCGAGGGTCGCTGCCGGCAAAAACGGTGGGGCGAGCCGCTCCATCCGGCGAAACACGAGGACCACGAGCAGGATCGCGAAGGCGGCGCCGACCGCACCGAGATCGACCCAGACCTGCAGGGGCAGGTTGTGCGGATGCAGGAACGAGAGCAGCATGCGCTGGTGCTCGTTCAAGTCCTGCGCGTGGGCGTACAGGGCGGGATCGACGGTCGCCATGGCCGGCGATGCAAACGTCGTCGCCGGATCGCGGGCGCCCTGCAGGCCGAAGCCCAGGATCGGACGCAGGTGCACAAGGGCCGCATATTCCTGCCAGGCCTCGCCGCGGATGGTGAGCGACGAATAGCCGACGAACGCGTGGACGGTGTCGGGGATCAAGGCGTTCAGCCGTCCGGCCAGGACCGGCATGGTCAGGATCGACACGACGATCGCCGCCAGCAGCAGGCGATGCATCGCGAGCGGCCAGCGCAGGGCGAGCGGGGCGGCGAGCAGGACCAGGACCAAAACCAGCCGCGATGCCCAGGATTGCGTGCCCATCACGGCGACGGCTGCGAGGCCGACCAGGGCCACGGCGGCCAGGCGCTGCCCCCGAGCGAAGAGCAGGGCCGCGGCGAGCGGCAGGAACACGACGATCGCATTGGCCGCGCGGTTCAGATGGGAGGCGCGGTCGCCCCGGCCCAGCCATGCGTTCACCGCGCTGTCCGTATAGGCGTTCGCGAGTAGCAGCAGCGCGGCGATCGCGAGGCCGAGCGGCAGGGCGAGGGCGACCGCGCGCGCCGGCAGGAGGCGAGCCGCGGTCAGCAGCACGGCCGCCACGAGCACGGTCAGGAGGACGTCCTGGAAGCGGCTGGCGGCATCGTCGGGGTTGATCGCCCAGGTTATCGACGCGCCCATGTAGGCGAGGGCGACGACGGTCGCGATCCCGAGCGGTCGGCGCAGCTCCTCGCGCAGGGCGGCCGCGAGATGGCGGCCTTTCCCCGCGCGCAGGACCGCCGCCACCAGCAGCAGGGCCAGGAGCGGGAAGATCGCGACGGCGGCCTGGCGCCAGACAACCATGATGGCCGGGGTGAGCGCGAGCACCAGCAGGGCAGCCAGCCACAGGCGGTCGGCGGGCCCGACCCGGTCGGCGGGGTGAGCAGCGGGATCGGTCATGGCGCGCCGGGGCCTTCCAGTTTCGTTCGCCGGCGGTGGTGGGGGGCGGCGCGGCCCGCCGTCAAGGTCTTTCGTCCGGTCGCGCACGCCGCGCGCCGCGCCGCCTTGCGCCGCTCGCCCCGCCTGTGGCACGAGCACGGCGCAACCGACGAGGCACGCTCATGGCTTTCGACTTCGATCTGTTCGTCATCGGCGCCGGCTCGGGCGGCACCCGGGCCGCCCGGATCGCCGCCGGGCACGGCGCCCGCGTCGCCATCGCCGAGCGGCTCTACTACGGCGGCACCTGTGTCAACGTCGGCTGCGTGCCGAAAAAGCACCTGACCTATGCCGCCTCCTACGCGCACCACTTCGAGGACGCGGTCGGCTATGGCTGGCACCTCGGCGCGCCGCGCCACGACTGGCAGGCCCTGATCGCCAACAAGGACCAGGAGATCCGGCGGCTGAACGGGGTCTATCAGCGCCTGCTCGAGGGGGCCGGGGCGCACATCTTCTGGGGCGATGCGCGCCTCGAGGGACCGCAGACCGTCGCCGTCGACGGCCGGACGGTCACGGCGGAGCGGATCCTGATCGCGACCGGTGGACGGCCGGTCCTGCCGGCGGTGCCGGGCGCGAAGGAGCACGGGATCACCTCGGACGACGTCTTTTCGCTGCCGGCCATGCCCGAGCGCATCTGCATCGTCGGTGCCGGCTACATCGGCATCGAGTTCGCCGGCATTTTCGCCCGGCTCGGCAGCGACGTGGTGCTGGTCCATCGCGGGCAGACGATCCTCAACGAGGGCTTCGATGCGGATGCGCGCCGCGTCCTGCAGGAGGAAATGGAAAAACAGGGCGTCACCTTCGCCTTCGACTGCCGGATCACCGGCGTCAGCCAGGAGACGGATCACCTCCGCGTGCATCGTTCGATCGGCCCCGACCTGCAGGTCGACCAGATCCTGTTCGCGACCGGCCGCGCGCCGAACGTCGAGGGCCTGGGGCTGGAGGCGCTCGGCGTCGAGACCGCGCCCAACGGTGCCATCCACGTCGACGGCGAGGATCGCACCAACGTCCCCTCGATCTACGCCATCGGCGACGTGACCGACCGCGTGCAGCTCACGCCCGTCGCCACCGCCGAAGGCCATGCCTTCGCTGATCGTCACTTCGCCAAGCGCCACCGCACGGTGTCCTACGACTACATCCCGACGGCGATCTTCGCGAACCCGCCGATGAGCCAGGTGGGTTTGACCGAGGCGCAGGCGCGCGAGCGCCACGGCGATGACCTCGACGTCTACTACGCCGAGTTCAAGGCGATGCGCTTCTCGCTCACCGACCG
>JBMCMJ010000023.1:0-17495 GCA_048615135.1 Pseudomonadota bacterium | reverse complement strand
GCTGGTGCAGCGCCACGGCCAGGACCACCGCCCAGAGCGCGATCTCGACGAAGGGACGGACGATCGCGAAGCACCAGGCGACGATCAGGCCCAGCACCGCGAGGCGGATGGCGAGGTCGACGGCACGCTTGTTGTTGATCGGGACGGCGGTCGGATCGGACATCGCGGGTCTTCGCATCGGGCAGCACCGGCAAAAGGACCGGCAGAGGCATGGTGCCCGCCGCCGCCGCGCGGGCGCCATCCCCACCCCCGTGCGACGGAATGTCGCGATAACCAAATAGGAAGATTTTCAACATGCGTGCCGCGTGATACCGGCTCGAAAGGGATCGCAGGAGGCTCGTCATGGACGACGCACAGACGCTCGGCAGCGTGGTGGAGGAACGGGCCGACGGGCCCAAGGTGCCGTCCCACGTGGTGGCCATCGGCGCGTCTGCGGGCGGGCTCGAGCCGATCGAGATGCTGTTCGGCACGATCCCCGGCAACACCGGTGCAGCGTTCGTCCTGATCCAGCACCTCTCTCCGGATTTCAAGAGTCTGATGGACCAGTTGCTCGGCCGGCGGACGTCGATGTCGATCGTGCGCGTCCACGAACCGACGACGATCGAACGCGACAAGGTCTATCTGATCCCGCCGCGCAAGGAGATGACCATCGCGGACGGCGAACTTCGCCTGCGCGACCGCAACGAAAACGAGCCGCTGCACCTGCCGATCGACACGTTCTTGCGCTCGTTGGCCGAAGCCTATGGCGAGCGCGCGGTCGCCGTCATCCTGTCGGGTTCGGGCAGCGACGGGGCGCGCGGTGCGGAGGCGGTGCGCGAGGCGGGCGGCCTCGTCATCGCCCAGGAGCCGAGCACGGCCAACTTTCCCTCGATGCCGCAGGCGGTGATCGAGCAGCGCGGCTCGACCATCACCGCCGGGCCGGGCGAGATCGGCAGCCTGATCACCAAGCACGTCGCCGGCACGAGCCTGCTGCACGGCCGCAGCGAGGATGTGGTCAACATCCTGGAGCCCAAGGCCCGCATCTTTCTGGCGCTGCGCCAACGCTTCGGCCCGGACTTCGGCTACTACAAGCAGGCGACGGTGGCGCGGCGCATCGAGCGGCGGGTCGGCCTGACCAAGTGCCCCTCGATCGCCGCCTATGCCGACTACATCCAGGGCCGGCCGGAGGAGTTGGAGGCGCTCTACCACGACATCCTGATCGGGGTGACGAGCTTCTTTCGCGACGAGCCGGCCTTTCGCTGCTTCGAGCAGGAGGCGCTGCCCGTGCTGCTCGACCGGATGGCCGGCGGCGAGCAGGTGCGCATCTGGTGCGCCGGCTGCGCCACCGGCGAGGAGGCCTATTCGCTCGCCATCCTGCTGGTCGAAGGGGCCGAGGGCCGCGGCATCGCGCCCAACCTCAAGGTCTTCGCCACCGACGTGCACGAGCGCTCGCTCGCCGAGGCGAGCGAGGGCATCTACGGCGCCGACAAGGTGCAGGGCGTCGCGAGCACGCGGATCGACCGCTATTTCGACACGCTGCCCGACGGCAGCTTTCGGGTGAAGCCGTCGGTCCGCCGCTTCATCGTGTTCAGCCGGCACAACCTGATCAAGGACCCGCCGTTCTCGCGGCTGCACATGATCTCGTGCCGCAACCTGATGATCTACCTGGGCGACGCGGCGCAGCGGAAGGTGCTGGCGCTGTTCCACTTCTCGCTGCGGCGCGGCGGCATCCTGTTCCTCGGGTCCAGCGAAACCCCGGGCCGGCTGGCCGACGAGTTCACCACGGTCAGCGCCCGCTATCGGCTGTTCAAGAAGCTGCGCGACATCCGCCTGCCGGCGGCGCTCGACCTCCTGCCGCCGTCGAGCGAGAGCGGGCTCGAGCGGGGCCGGTCGGACGGGCCGCCCCTGGCCTACGGCCCGCTCACCGGCGGCGCCGCCGCCTTCCGCAGCCTGATGCCGGCCTACGACGTGCTGCTCGAGGCCTATGCGCCGCCGGGGCTCCTGGTCGATCTGCGCGGCGAGATCGTGCACGTGTTCGGCGACGCCGCCCGCTTCATCAAGCCGCTCGCCGAGGGGGCGGTGGTGCTCCGCGCTACCGACCGGGTGCTGGAACCGCTGCGCGTCGCGGTCTCGAGTGGTCTGGAGCGCGCGCTCAAGCGTTCGCACCATTCGGTCGCCAAGGACATCCCGATGCCGGTGCCGCACGGCGACGGCACCGAGCACGTCACCATCCGCATCCGCCCGATCCACACCGACCGGTCGGACCGCGCCACCCATGCCTTCATCGCCTTCGAGACCAGCCGCGAGCCGCAGGAGGTGCCGAGCGAGCCGGTGGCCCATGCCTCGGTGCTGATCGCCGCGGACGAGGCGGTCCGCCGCATCCAGGAACTGGAAACCGATCTGCGGCTGACCGAGGAGAGCCTGCAGACGACCATCGAGGAGCTGGAGACCAGCAACGAGGAGTTGCAGGCCTCGAACGAGGAACTGCAATCCTCCAACGAGGAACTGCAGAGCACCAACGAGGAACTCTACTCGATCAACGAGGAGCTGCACACGGTCTCCGGCGAGTACGAGCAGCGGATCGAGGAACTGGTGCGGCTCAATGCCGACATCAACAATCTACTGACGGCCACCGACATCGGCGCCATCTTCCTCGACTGCAACCTCAACCTGCGGCGGTTCACCCCGGCGGCGGCCAAGCTGTTCAACCTCGTGCCGCACGACGTGGGCCGGCCGATCAGCCATGTGACGTCGCGCGTGGTCAGCGACGACCTGCAGGTCGACATCGCCGCCATCCAGGCGGGCCAGACGCGGATCGAGCGCGAGGTCACGACCGACACGGGCGGTCACTATCTGGTCCGCCTGTTGCCCTACACCACCGCCGAGGGCAATCCGGACGGGGTGAGCCTCTCCTTCGTCGACGTGGTCGAACTCAAGCGCGCCCATGCCGCCCTCGAGCGGCGCAACGCCGAACTGGCGCTCGCCAACGAGGAACTGGAGCGGTTCGCCTACATCGCCTCGCACGACCTGAAGGCGCCGGTGCGCGCCTGCAGCCACGTCCTGGCCTTCCTCAAGGACGACATCGGCGCCCTGTTGAGCCCGGAGCAGGACGCCCAGCTCACCGGCGCGATGCTGCGGCTGCGGCAGATGGAGACGATGCTCCGCGAATTGCTCGACTTCGCCAAGCTCAACCAGGAGCAGCCGACCGGCGAGCCGATCGACGTCGAGAAGCTGTTGGGCGAGGTGGTCAACCTGCTGGAGCCACCGAGGGGCTTCGACATCCAACTGCAGGGGCCGTTTCCACCGATCAAGAACGCACCGGGGCTGGTCTCGCTGGTTTTCCGTAACCTGATCGGCAACGCGATCAAGCATCACCACATCAAGCGCGGCTCGATCATCGTGCGCGGCGAAGCCAAGCGCGACCGCGCGGAGTTCTTCGTGAGCGACGACGGTCCCGGCATCGACGAGAGCATGCACGAGCAGATCTTCGAGCCGTTCAAGAAGCTCGACGCGAAGAGCCCGGGCACCGGCATGGGCCTCGCCTTCGTCAAGCGTGCCTTGGAGCGGGCCCAGGGGCACATCGACATCGTCGCCTCGCATCCGGGGCACGGCACCACCTTCCGCGTGGTGCTGCCGTTCGAGCCGGCAGCCTCGCCGGTCAGAGCCGGCTGACCCTCGCCAGCGGGTTCGGCCGGGCGCGCTCCTCGGCCGGAACGGCGGGCGTGCCGACGTGGACGAAGCCCGCGATCCGCTCGCCGTCCCGCCCGCCCAGGGCTTCGAGGACGCGCGGCTCGTAGGCGTACCATTCGGTCAGCCACTGGGCGGCGTAGCCGAGCGCGTTGGCCGCGAGCAGCAACTGGTGGCAGAGCGCGCCGGCGGACAGGATCTGCTCCCATTCGGGGATCTTGCGGCTTTCCACCGGTGAGGAGAGCACCGCGATCACGAGCGGCGCGCGGGCGAGGCGCCCGGCTTCGAGCTCGAGCGTGCCGGCGCTCGCATCGGGATTGCGCTCGGCGAAGACGTCGCGGATCACGGCACCGACGCGGCGCCGCGCCTCGCCGGTCAGCACCACCAGCCGCCAGGGCTCGAGCTTGCCGTGGTCGGGCACGCGCAGACCGATCGTCAAGAGGTGCTCGAGTTCCGCGTCGCTCGGCCCCGGCTCGCCGTGGTGGCGGACCGGCAGCGAGCGCCGCCGGGCGAGAAACCGGAGCGCCTCGGGCGAGCGGGGAGCGGCTGGCAGGGCCTCGCCCGGTGCGGGGACGAGCGGTGCGGCCGCGGGCGGTTCGGAGGTCATCTGCGTCTCCTGGCTGGCGGGCGGGCTATCGGCTGGCCTTTGGTCGAGGTCAAGCGCTCGCATCCGGACTGCTGCTAATGCTTGCCGCTCGGCGGCGGGGGCGCCACTCTCTGCCCGGGGGACGAGCGAGGTTGCGAGCATGCCGAGCACCGCCGATCTGCAGAGGCTGGACAGCGCCCACCACCTGCATCCGTTCACCGACCACGCGGCACTTCGCCGCGAGGGCAGCCGGATCATCGTCGCCGGCCACGGGGTGTGGATCATCGACAGCGACGGCCGCCGCATCCTCGATGCGATGTCGGGGCTCTGGTGCGTCAACGTCGGCTACGGGCGCGACGAACTCGCCGAGGTCGCCTGCCGGCAGATGCAGCAGCTGCCCTACTACAACAGCTTCTTCAAGACGACGACCGCGCCGCCGGTGCAACTCGCCGCCCACCTGATCGCGCTCGCTCCGCCGGGCTTCTCGGACGTGATGTTCGCCTGCTCGGGCTCCGAGGCCAACGACACGGCGATCCGCGTCATTCGCCGGTACTGGGCGCTCCGCGGCCGGCCCGAAAAGCAGGTGATCGTCTCCCGCGAGACGGCCTATCACGGCTCGACCATCGCCGGCGCGTCGATGGGCGGCATGCAGGCGATGCACGACCAATTGCACGTGCCGCTGCCGGGCTTCCATCACGTCATGCCGCCCTACGCCTTCGAACACGCGGAGCCGGGCGAGAGCGACGAGGCGTTCGGCCTGCGCGCAGCACGGGCCGTCGAGGAGGCGATCCTGGAGATCGGTGCCGATCGGGTCGCGGCGGTGGTCGGCGAGCCCGTGATGGGCGCGGGCGGCGTGCGCATCCCGCCTACGAGCTACTGGCCGGCGGTCGAGGCGATCTGCCGGCATCACGACGTGCTGCTCTGCGCCGACGAGGTGATCACGGGCTTCGGCCGGCTCGGCCACTGGTTCGGCTGCGAGGCCCTGGGCTTCACGCCGGACCTGATCACGGTCGCGAAGGCGATCACCTCGGGCTACCAGCCGCTCTCGGCCGTCCTGCTCAACACGCGCCTCAGCGAGACCCTGACCGCGGGCGGCGAGTTCTTCCACGGCTACACCCATTCCGGTCATCCGGTCGCCTGTGCGGTGGCGCTCGCCAATCTCGACATTTTGGAGCGCGAGGGCCTGGTCGAGCGGGTGCGCGACCGGATCGGCCCCTATTTCGCGGCGAAGCTCCGCACCCTCCTGGATCACCCGCTGGTCGGCGAGGTGCGCAGTTTCGGCCTGATCGGTGCCCTGGAACTGGTCGCCGACAAGCCGACCCGCACGCGCTTCGCGGGCAACGGCGCGGCAGGGCTGCGCTGCCGCGATCTCTGCTTTGCCAACGACTTCGTGATGCGGGCGGTGGGCGACACGATGATCCTCGCACCGCCGCTCGTGATCGAGGAGGCGGAGATCGACGAACTGGTCGTGCGGATCGGCCGGGTGCTCGATCAGTTGCGCCGGGAGTTGCAGCCGGAGCCGGCGTCGCTACCTTTGGCAACATCGGTGATGCGAACGTCGGCGGCCCGCTAGGGCGGGCCAGGGAGAGGGAATGCCGTCCTTCGGGTTCAAGGAATTGCTGGGAGCCTGGGTGCTGTGGCTGATCGCCTTCACCCTCGCCGGTGCGTCGCTGCTGTGGTGGTGAGCGCCGGGAGGGCCGGACCTTGAGCCGGGAGACCGGACCCTTCGCGCGGCGGATCGGCAGCCGGGTGGCGGCGGCCGCGCCGACGGTGCGGCGGCCGATGATCTGGGGGCTGCGGCTCCTGCCCACCGTGTTCGTCTTCCCGATGGTCGTGACGCTGATGAGCGGCCGGCCGGTCAAGCTGCTCGGCCTGCTGGCCGGCACGGCACTGCTGGTGCTGGCCGGCATGCTGGTGCGCCGCGGGCTCGACGCCACCGCCGACTACGAGGTGCAGCGCTTCGCTCCGGCGCCGCCGCCCTTCCGCCTGCTCGGTGCCGCCGCCCTCGGGACCGGCTTCTTCGTCATCAGCCAACTCGCCACCGGCTACGGCGTCACCATGGGGCTCTTGCTCGGCGCGCTCGGCGCCGGCGCCGCGGTCGTGACCTATGGCCTCGATCCGACCTCGGCCAAGCGGCTCGACCCCGCGACGGCCGCGCGGACCGGCGTGCGCACCGAGCAGGTGATCGCCGCCATCAAGGAGGCGGAGGCCAAGCTCGAGGACATCCGCAGCCATGCGGCGCTGCTCGCCAACAAGGACCTGAAGCGGCGGATCGACCGCATCCTCGAGCGGGCCCACGCCGTGCTCGACGAGTTGGAGACCGACCCGAAGGACTTGCCGCGCGCGCGGCGCTTCCTCAACACCTACCTCGACGGCACGCGCAACGTCATCCGCGCCTACACCAAGCGGCAGCAGGACTTCGCCGAGACGGCGCTCGCCGCCAACTTCACCAACGTACTCGGCACCATCGAGACGGTATTCGAGGAACAACTCGAACACCTGAAAAAGGACGAAGCCCTCGATCTGGAGGTGGCGATCGAGGTGCTGCATACGCAGCTGACCAAAGAAGGCGTCGGCTGAACCGTCGCCCGGGAGAAGAGCGCCATGACCGACGAGCCCCAGACCGCGCCGGCCGCCCCGCAGCCGGCGGTGCCCGTGACCGCCGTCGAGGACGAGTTGGCGGTCCTGTCCGCCGAACTGACGCAGGACCTCGATCTGCGGCTCGACGGCGACGTTCCGGCCAAGGTGCGGCAGATCAAGGGCGAGATCGACGTCCACGACACCAACTCGATCATCTTCTTTGGCACCAAGGCGCAGGAGCAGCTGACGCAGCTCTCCGAGCAGATGCTGGAGAACGTCCGCACCAAGGACATCGGCCCCGCGGGCGACATGCTGACCACTATGGTCGGGCGGTTGCGCGAACTGGACGTCACGGGCCTCGACCCGCGCGCCAAGACCGGCTTTCTCGGCCGGCTGCTCGGCATGAAGAACCCGGTCGAGCGCTATCTCGACAGGTACGACACGGTAAAGGACAAGATCGAGCAGACGACGATCGATCTCGAGCGGCACAAGACGCAGCTGCTGACCGACATCACCCGCTTGGACAAGCTGTACGACGCCAACCTCGACTATTTCCGGACGTTGGAGCTGTACATCGCGGCGGGGCGGGCGATGCTGAAGGAGTTGGACGACCGGATCATCCCGGCGAAGGCGGCGGAGGTCGACGGTGACGACGACGTGGTGCAGGCGCAGGAACTGCGCGACCTCCGCAGCGCCCGGGACGATCTCGAGCGGCGCGTCCACGACCTGATGCTGACCCGTCAGGTGACCATGCAGAGCCTGCCGAGCGTCCGGCTCGTGCAGGAGAACGACAAGTCGCTGGTCACCAAGATCAACTCGACCATCGCCAACACCATTCCCTTGTGGAAGCAGCAGCTGGCCCAGGCGATCACCGTCTACCGCTCGGGGCAGGCGGCCAAGGCGGTCAAGTCCGCGACCGACTTCACCAACGAATTGTTGAAGTCGAACGCCGAGCAGCTGCGCGAGGCCAACCGGACCGTCCGCCAAGAGGTCGAGCGGGGCGTGTTCGACGTCGAGACGGTCAAGGAGGCGAACGACCAGCTGATCGCGACGATCAACGAGAGCCTCGAGATCGCCGACGAGGGCAAGAAGAAGCGCGCCGAGGCCGAGCACGCCCTCGAGGCGATGGAGCACGAGTTGAAAAAGACGCTGCTCGCGGCGTCCGCCCGGATGCAGGGCAAGCCGGCGGTGGAGGGGCCGACGGGATGATCTGGAACCGGCTGTTCGGCGAGTTCGTCGATGTCATCGAGTGGCTCGACGACAGCCCGAACACGCTGGTCTGGCGGTTCGAGCGGCCGGCCAACGAGATCAAGTACGGCGCCAAGTTGACCGTCCGCGAGGGGCAGACGGCCGTGTTCATCCACGAGGGTCAACTCGCGGACGTGTTCGGCCCGGGCATGTACGAGCTGCAGACGCAGAACCTGCCGGTCCTCTCCACGTTGCAGAACTGGCCGCACGGCTTCGAGAGCCCGTTCAAGTCCGAAATCTATTTCTGCAACATGCGGCGGTTCACGGACCTCAAATGGGGGACCAAGACGCCGATCATCGTCCGCGACGCCGAGTTCGGCCCGGTGCGGGTGCGCGCCTTCGGCACCTACGTCATGCGGATCGTCGACCCGGCGGTCTTCCTGCGTGAGATCGTCGGCACCGACGGCCACTTCACCACCGAGGAGATCACGGACCAGATCCGCAACGTGATCGTCGCCCGCTTCGCCGACGTGATCGCCAAGTCGGGCATCCCGATCCTCGACCTTGCCGGCAACTACGCCCAGCTGTCCGACTTCGTCACGGCGAAGATCGCCCCCGAGATCCAGGTCTACGGCCTGGAACTCACCAAGCTGCTGGTCGAGAACGTCTCGGTGCCGAGCGAGGTGGAGCGGGCGCTCGATCAACGCAGCGCCGCCGGTATCGTCGGCGATCTGCAGCGCTACGTGACCTACCAGACGGGCCAGGCGCTGGGCCAGCCGGGCGGCGCCGCCGGGTCGGGGGTGGGCCTCGGCGCCGGCATCGCCATGGCGCAGGAAGCGGCGCGCGCAATTCGTCCCGAAGCGTCGACACCACCGCCGCTGCCCGCCAGCCCGAGCTTCCATGTGGCGGAGAACGGCGCCGCGACCGGCCCGTTTCCGCTGGCCGAACTGCAGACGCGGGCGCGCGACGGCCGGCTCGGCCCGGCGACGCTGGTCTGGCGGGAGGGCATGGCCGAGTGGCAGGCGGCGGGCGAGGTGGCCGAACTGCGCTCCGCGTTCGCGGCCACGCCGCCGCCGGTGCCGCCAGCGGCGCAAGCGCCGGAGGGCTGAGCCTTGGACATCACGGTCGGCCCCTGGGGTGCGCGGCCGACCGAGGCGCCGGTGCCGGCCGAGGCCTCCAGCGCCGAGCGCGACGGCCGCTTCGCCTGCGAGAACTGCGGCGCGATCCTGAGCTTCGCGCCCGGCACCGAGCAGCTCACCTGCAGCTATTGCGGCCACGTCAACGCCATCCGTGGGAGTGCGGAGGCCGTTGTCGAGCAGGACCTCGACGACATGCTGGCGCGAGGCGAGGCGGCGGAGCCGCCGGCTGAGCCCATCGCGACCCGCTGCTCCGGCTGCGGCGCCGGCGTGACCTTGAAGGCGCCGCTGCACGCGGGCCCCTGTCCCTTTTGCGGCACGCCGGTCGTGGCCGAGCCGGAGGGCGCGATCCGACCCGTGGGATTGCTGCCGTTCCTGATCGGCGAGGCCAATGCCCGCGAGCGGATCACCGGCTGGCTGAAGCGGCTCTGGTTCGCGCCGTCCGACGTGGCGAAGAAGGCCCGCGGGCGCGACGTGCTGCACGGCACCTACGTGCCCTTCTTCACCTTCGACAGCCGGACCGAGACCCGCTTTCAGGGGCTGCGCGGCGACGTCTACTACGAGACCGTGCGCGTTCCGGTGGTGGTCAACGGCCGACGGACCACGCAGCTCCAGCAGGTGCCGAAGGTCCGCTGGCGGCCGGTGAGCGGCGAGGTGGCCCGCCACTTCGACGACGTGCTGGTGCCGGCGAGCACGACCGTCAGCCCCAGCCTGATCGACCGGCTGCGCCGCTTCGACCTGCCCGAGATGCGGCCCTATCAGCCGGACTTCCTCGCCGGGTTCGAGAGCGAGCGCTTCCAGGTGGCGCTGCCCGACGCCTTCGAACGCGCCCGGGCCGTCATGCGCGGGGTGATCCAGGGCGACATCCGGGCACGGATCGGCGGTGACATGCAGAAGATCACCGCGATGGACACGCGCTACGCCGAGCGCACCTACAAGCTCGTGCTGCTGCCGATCTGGCGCGCGGACCTGCGGTTCATGGGCCGTCTCTACCGCGTGATCGTCAATGGCCGTACCGGCGAAGTGGTGGGCGAACGGCCCTACAGCCTCGCCAAGATCGTCCTCGCCGTCCTGATGGCCGCCGTGGCCTTGGGGGGGCTCCTCGTGCTGGGCAACGTCTTGTCCGCCTGACCATCCATCCGAAGTCGCGTGGCGCCGTGCCGCAGTTGCGGTTCGGTTGCGGAACGCGGTGCTATTGCGGGTGCCGGGCTGCAACGAGAAGAGGGGACACGACCGGATGAATCGGTTGCAGGCGCTGGTCTCGACGCATCAGGACTGGCTGGCAGAGCGGATCATCGCCTATGCCAAGGCCCACGGCTACGCGGTCGACACCCCACCCTTGGCCTATCTCTGGGAAGCCTCGGTCTGCGGGCTGGCGGAGCCCCTCGGGGCCGCGGTCGACGCCACGCCCGCGGTGCGCAAGGGGACCGACTATACCCGCAACCCGTTCACCGCGTTCGGCATCAAGGAGGCGCAGGCGCACCGCAGCCGGGGGATCGCGCTCGCCGATTTCCTGGGCCTTTTGAAGTACTATCGCCGGGCGCACGTCGATCTGCTCGACCATGTCGGGCTGCCGCTCGATGCCCAAGCGGAGGATCGCGCGCTGATCGATACGGTGTTCGACCTGATCGAGATCGGGGTGAGCACCGAATGGGCGGCACTCGACCGCGAGGCGCGGCTGGCCGAGCTGCAGGCGACCAACCGGGCGCTCGCCAACGACAAGGTCAAGTACGTCACGGTCTTCGAGAGCTTGGCCAATCCGGTGGTGATCCTCGACGAGGCCGGCGGGATCGAGCGGGCGAACCTCGCCGCCGCGCGCGTCTTCGAGGGCTCGCTGCCGAGCCCCGGCACGGTCCCCTACGAGGGGCGGGTGCCGGACCTCCTGGCCCGCCAGGCCGACCGTCTGCGGCGCGCCGGCGAGGACGGCCTGGAGGTGGAACTGGAAACGGCCGAGGGAAGTCGTCACTTCACCGTGACGGCGCGGCGTCTCTTTGACGTGACCGACCGGCTGAACGGGCGGGTTCTCCTGCTGAACGACGTGTCGGCCTACGTGACGTGGCGCGAGCAGGCCGCCCTGGTCAACCGCGCCAAGTCGGCTTTTCTCGCCACCATGAGCCACGAGGTCCGCACGCCCCTGAACGGCATCCTGGGCGCGGTCGAACTGCTGCGCGTGGCGCCGGGCTCGCCGGCGGCGGTGGACGCGCTCGCCGCGATCGAGGCCTCGGCCGACGTCCTCCTGCGGCTGGTCGACGACGTGCTCGACCACGCCCGGCTGGAGGCCGGTGCGGTCGACGTCCAGGCGGAGCCGCTCCGCCTCGTCGACCTCGCCCGGACGGCGATCGCCGTGGTCACGCCGCGGGCGGCCGGCCAGCCGGTGGAGGTGCGCCTCGACGCGCTGCCGGGTGCCGACCTCCGGCTGCTCTCGGATCCGGCGAAGCTGCAGCGGATCATGGTCAACTTGTTGGACAACGCCGTGAAGTTCACGGCGGAGGGGCAGGTCCTGCTGGAAGTCGGGGCGATACGGGAGCGGGAGTCGCGGGTCCGCGCGCTGATCCGCGTCAGCGATACCGGCATCGGCATCGCCGAGACACGGTTGGCGCAATTGTTCGAGCCCTTCACCCAGGCCGATCCGAGCATCCAGGGCACCTTCGGCGGCAGCGGGCTGGGCCTTGCCATCTGCCGTCAACTCGCCCGCGCGCTGGGGGGCGAGATCGAGGCGGCGAGCCAGCCCGGTGCGGGCAGCGTCTTTACCTTTCGCGTCGACCTGCCGATGACGGAGGCGCCGCCGAGCGTCGAGCCTGCTGTGGATCCCCTGCCGGACGCGGGCGGGCTCTCGCTGTTGATCGTCGAGGACAACGAGGTCAGCCGGAGGGTCACGGCGGGTCTGCTCGAGCACGCCGGGCACCGGGTGGTCACCGCAGACACGGGTGCTCGGGCGCTCGAGCTCGTGCGCCGGGTTCCGGTCGATGCCGTGGTGCTCGATCTGCGCCTGCCCGACGTGGACGGTCTCGTGCTGGCGGGCGAGTTGCGCGCAGTGGCGGCGCGCCGCCGCGGACGCCTGCCGATCCTGGCCTTCACCGCGACGGTCTCGGACGATGGCGAGGCCGCGTGCCGGGCGGCCGGGATCGACGCCTATCTGCCCAAGCCCAGCACGCTGGAGACGATCGACGCCGCGCTTCGGCGCATCGTGCAGCGTGCCGGGGCGAGCGTGCCCGACCGGACTTCGCTCGCCGAGAGCATCGATCGTGCCCGGTTGGAGGGGCATCTGGCGGTGCTCGGCCGGGCGACGCTCGCGACCATCGTCGAGGGCTTCGGCCAGTCCGCCAAGCTGGCCGAGCGGGCTCTCGTGCGGGTGCGGACGACAGGAGATCTGGCAGCGCTGGTGGAGGCTTTGCACGCCTTGCGCGGGGCGGCCGCGCAATTGGGCCTCGTCGGGCTGGCGCGAACGGCCGGGCGCCTGGAGGCGCAGGCGGCCGGTGGTCAATTGGCGCAGGTCCAGGCCGCCCGCCTCGCCTTCGGCCACGACCTGTCGCGGGCCAGGGCCGCCCTCGACGCGATCGTCTCCGAACTGGTCGAGGCCGAGGCTCAGCCGCTGCGGAACACGTAGCCGACGCCGTGCTGGGTCAGGATGATGCGCGGCCGGGGCGGATCGGGCTCCAGCTTGCGCCGCAGCCGGCCGACCATCACGTCGACCGTGCGTTCGGTGGGCGACGAGGAGCGATGGCCGAGCGCCTTCACGAGGTCGCGTCGAGCGAGCACGCGATCGGGCTGGTCGAGCAGGGCGAGCAGCAGGTCGAACTCGCCGCGGGTCAAGGTGACGTGCGCCCCGTTCGGATCGCGCACCTCGCGGCTCGCGCGGTCCAACTCCCAGCCGTGAAACCGCACCCGGTCGGGCCGGCGCGCGGCCGCGGCCCGGCGCCGGCGCAAGACGCTGCGCGCCCTCGCGACCAGTTCCCGTTCGTCGAACGGCTTCGCCAAGTAGTCGTCGGCGCCGAGGTCGAGGGCGGCGACCCGGTCGAGGACCCCGTCCTGCGCGCTCACCACGATGATGCCGCGATCGCCTTCGGCGGCGCGCAGCCGGCGGAGGATCGCCATGCCGTCCTCGCCGGGCAGGCGGAGGTCGAGACTGATGAGGTCGGGCGTTTCGGCGCGCAGCAGCCGGTCCAACTCGTCGCCGTCGGTGGCCATGCTGACGCGAAAGCCCTCGCGGGCGAAGTGTCCGGCGAGGAGGCACCGCATGGCGGCCTCGTCCTCGACGACGACGACGTGACCAGCTTCGTTCATGAGCCCGTTCCGATGCTGTCTTCGCCCCCGCAGCATCGACCTTAGGCGGTTATCCAACTTTTGTCGATGTCGAAGCGAGCAGTGCCCGTGCGGTGTCGAGGGCGGCCTGCAGGCTGGCCGGATCGGCCCGGCCCGTACCGGCGATGTCGAAGGCGGTGCCGTGGTCCGGGCTGGTGCGCACGAAGGGCAGGCCGAGGGTGACGTTCACCCCCTCGGCGAGCCCCAGATACTTGATCGGGATCAGGCCCTGGTCGTGGTACTGGGCGACCACCACGTCGAAGCGGCCCTCGCGCGCTTGCAGGAACACCGTGTCGCCGGGCCAGGGGCCCGTGACGTCGAGGCCCTCGGCACGGGCGCGGGCGATCGCGGGTGCCACGATCCGGGCCTCCTCGTCGCCGAACAGCCCGCCCTCGCCGGCATGCGGGTTGAGCCCGGCCACAGCGATCCGCGGCCGGGCGATGCCGAACGCCCGCCCGCCGAGAGCGGCGAAGCGGATGGCGCGCAGTTCGCGCTCCACGTCCAGGAGGTCGATGGCCTTCCTGAGGGCCACGTGGATCGTGACCAGCACGACCCGCAGCACCGGGGTGGCGAGCATCATCGCCGTGGCCGGCACGCCTGCATGATGCTCGAGCATTTCGGTGTGCCCCGGAAAGGGCACGCCCGCTGCCGCCAGGGCCTCCTTGTGGATCGGCGCCGTGACGAGGCCCTGCAACGCGCCCTCGAGGCACCAGTCGATGCCCTGGCGGATATAGGCGTAGGCGGCGGCGCCGGCTTCCGCCTGCACCCGGCCGAGGGCCAAGTTTTCGGGCAGTTTGCCGACCTGCAGCACCTCGACCACGCCCGGTTCGGGGCGCGACGCTTCGGGGGCGTCTAGGGTCCGCACGCGCGAGGTAAGGCCCAGGTCGCGCGCCGTCCGTGCCAGCCACGCGGCGTCGCCGATCACCGGCGGGCGGACCTCGAGGTCGGGCCGGGCGAGGAGCTTCAAGCAGAGTTCCGGGCCGATCCCGGCCGGATCGCCCATGGTGAAGGCAAGGCGCGGGCTCACGGATCGCGCCTCACAGCCGGGGGCTCGCCACACCGGCGCGCGCGCACCAATGGTCGAGCAGCGCCGAGAAGTCGGAGCCACCGCGGCCGTCGGCCCTCGCCAGTGCGAGGCACTCGCGGGCCACGGCCCCCATGGGCAACGGCACGTCGAGGGCGCCCGCACTCTCCAGGGCGAGGCTCAGGTCCTTGTGCGCCAGATCGATCGCGAAGCCGGGGCTGGTGTCGCCCTTCAGCACCTTGTTGGGGAAATTGGCGGTGAGGTGGCCGTTGGTGGCGGTGGTGCCCGTGAGCACGCCGAGCGTGGTCGCGGGGTCGAGCCCGAAGGCCTGGCTCAACGCCAGGACCTCGCTGTTCAACTGGGCAAGGGCGATGGCGAGCAGGTTGTTCACGAGCTTGGTGCGGATGCCCGTGCCGACCGGTCCACAGTGAACCACGGTCGTGCCCATCGCCTCCAAGAGCGGGCGCAGCTGCTCGAGTTCGTCCGGCTCGGCACCGACCATGAACAGGCACTCGGCGCGGTCGGCATGGGCGGCGGTGCGGCCGACCGGCGCGTCGACGAAGGCGAGCCCGGCTGCCCGGCAGCGGGCGGCGAGGTCGTCGGTCGTGCGCGGGTCGATGGTGCTGGCGTCGACCACGAGCGTCCCCGGTGCCGCGTGGGGCAGAATGCCCGTCTCGACCACCGCGCGGACCTCGGCCGGGCCCGGCAGCATGGTGACCACCACCGCGGCGCCGCGCACGGCGTCCTCGAGCGTCGCCGCCGTGTTCAGGCCCTGGGCGGCATTGGGGTTCGCGTCGTAGCCCTGGACGGTGAAGCCCTTGGCGCGCAGATGCCCGGCCATCGGCCGTCCCATCCGGCCGAGGCCGACGAAGCCCACGGTCGTGCTCATGATCGGTCTTCCTCCCTCGTACGGCAGCGATCCTGACATGCCCGGCGTCGTCGGGCGAGGGGCTGGCGGCCGCCCGATACGCTCTGCAAGCGGGGGGCGCCACCGACCATGATGGGGGGGTGGCGGCGCGTGCGACGGGTCGGCTTTTCGTGCTAGCGTCCGGCGTCCCTGGCGGTGGAGGAACGGCGATGGGCACGGTCAAGGTGCTGAACGACGACGAGTTGGACCCGCGGGCGGCGGCCGTGTTCGCCGACATCCGGGCGACCCGTGGCACCGACTTCGTCAATGCGTTCTGGCGGGCCCTCGCCAACCACCCGGAAACCCTGGAGACCCTTTGGAGCGACCTGAAGACGACGATGGCGCCGGGGGCCCTCGATCCGTTGACCAAGGAGATGCTCTACGTCGCCGTGTCGGTCGCCAATGCCTGCGCCTATTGCGTCCACTCGCACACCGCGGCGGCGAGGGCCAAGGGCATGACCGATGCGCAACACAGGGAGCTTTTGGAGGTGATCGCCATGGCGCAGCGCACCAACGGCCTCGTCACGGCGCTCGGCGTGCCGGTCGATCCCGAGTTCGAGAAGAGCGGCCGCTGAGCCGGCCACGGAGAGTTTCGAGATGACGCTTTCGGCAAAGGAAACCGAGGTCCTCGCTTGGCTGGACGCGCACGAGCCGGCGATGATCGAGCTGTTGCGGCGGATCGTCGACCTCGACAGCGGCTCCTACGACAAGGCGGGTGTCGAGCGGGTCGGCGAGGTCCTGCAGGCGCACCTGCGCGAGGCGGGTCTCGAGGTCGAGGTGCGTCCCGGCGAGCGGTTCGGCGGCACCTTCACCGCCCGGCTGCCGGCCGCGGATGGGCGCAACGAGCCGGGCCACGTGCTGCTGCTCGGCCATCGCGACACGGTGTTTCCCGAGGGCGAGGCCGCCCGTCGCCCCTTCCGCATCGAGCACGGCAAGGCCTACGGCCCCGGCGTGGCCGACATGAAGGCGGGGCTGGTGCTCAACAGCTTCGTCATGGCGGCCCTTGCCGCCCATGGCGGCGCACCCTTGCCGGTGGTGGCCCTCTACACCGCGGACGAGGAGGTCGCCTCGCCCGAGGGACGGCCGGTGATCGAGGCGGCGGCGCGCGACGCCCGTGCCGTCTTCAATGCCGAGCCCGGGCGGCCGGAGGGCGGCATCGTGACCAGCCGCAACGGGGCGATGTTCGTGCAGGTCGAGATCACCGGCGTGCCGGCGCATTCGGGCGCCAACCATCGGGCCGGCCGCAGTGCGATCGAGGAGATGGCCCGCAAGATCACGGCCCTGCACGCGCTGACCGACTACGCGGCCGGCCTCACGGTCAATGTCGGCCTCGTGGAAGGCGGCGAGGCGGTCAACACCGTGGCCCCGCGCGCCCGCTTCGGCTTCGACGTGCGCTTTCCCACGCTGGCCGTGCAGGCGCGGGCGGAGCAGGCGGTCGAGGCGATCCTCCGCACGACCCACGTGCCGGACACGACGACGACCGTGGTCGAGAAGCGCCTGTTCCTGCCGGTCGAGGAGAACGCGCGCAACCACGCGCTGTTCGAGCACTACGCCGCCGGCTGCGCCGATCTCGGGCTCGCCACCAAGCCGGTGTTCTCGGGCGGCTCGGCCGATTCCGGCTTTACCAGCGCCCTCGGTGTGCCGACCATCTGCGGGACCGGGCCGTTCGGCGAGAAGGCGCACACGCCGGAGGAGGTCTGCCACCTGGAGACGCTCGTGCCGCGCGCCAAGGCGGTGGCCCTCGCTGTCCTGCGCCTCGCCCCTTGAGTGGACAGCGCCCATGCCCGACACGACCGGTCGTCTGACCGCCGAAGATCGCCAACTGATCCTCAATTGGCTGAAGACCAAGGGTCGGCACCACGACTGTCCGGTCTGTGGCACGAACAAATGGATGATCGGCGATCATCTGATCGCCGGCCGTGTCCATGGCCTCGACCCGAAGACGGTGGCGCGCGAGCAGTATCCGCAGGTGGTGCTGGTCTGCAACAATTGCGCGCACACCCGCTATTTCATGGCCGTCCCGTTGGGCTTGGTGCTGCCGATCGATCTGGGCTAGTGCAGCGACGCATTCGATGGATTCGGTCGTCGGGCAGAACAAGAAGAACA
>JBMCMJ010000022.1:0-17627 GCA_048615135.1 Pseudomonadota bacterium | reverse complement strand
CCGGCAACACCCGCTCGACGTATTTGCGGGCGATCGCGCGGACGTCGTCGACGTGCGCTTCGGGAGCATGTTGCGTCGAGACCACCACGCTGTCGCAGCCGATCGGCTTGCCGTCGCGGTAGACGAGCGTCACCTGGCTCTTGCTGTCGGGCCCCAGCAACGGTTCGAGGCCGGCATGGCGCGCCTCCGCCATGTGACGCAGGATGGCGTGAGCGTAGAGGATCGGCGCCGGCATCAACTCGGGCGTCTCGTCGCAGGCGTAACCGAACATGATGCCCTGATCGCCGGCACCGTCACGGTCGACCCCCTGGGCGATGTCGGCCGACTGCGTATGCAAAAGAACGTCGATGTCGACATGGGCGTGGTGGAAGCCGTCCTGCTCGTAGCCGATGGCCGAAACGGCCCCCCGGGCCAGCGCCTCGATTTCCTCCATCACCTCGCGCGGGCCGCGCGTCTCGCCGGCGATGACGATGCGGTTCGTCGTCGTCAGCGTCTCGCACGCCACGCGTGCCTCGGGCAGGGCTGCTAGATAGGCATCCACCACCGCGTCGGAAATCCGGTCGCAAATCTTGTCAGGGTGCCCCTCCGACACCGATTCACTGGTGAAAAGAAACTCGGTCACGGTCATCCTTTCCCTCGCAGCCCCACCGCGGCTCTTCGGCGGGCCGCGTTGTGCGGCCGCGGCGTGCCGGGGTCAAGCGTCCTTGCGCCCTGATGCGTCGCCGTCCGTACCGGTGAAGTTGGCAATCGACTTGGTAAGTTCCAGGACCCGGCGCCGCAGCTCCGGATCGTCGATCCGCTCGAACGCCCGGACGAGTTCGAGCGTGTCGCGCCGCCCCCCGACCAGGGGTGGGCCGGGATCGTAGCCGGCGGACGCTTCGGCGAGGCCGCCCGTCGGCACATCGTGGGTTGTCTCCAGATCCTCGAAGAAGAAGGCGACGTCGACGCCGAGAGCCCGTGCCGCGTCGAACAATCGGCTGGCACCGAGGCGGTTGGCACCGCGTTCGTATTTCTGGATCTGCTGGAAGGTCAGTCCCAGGAGTTCGCCCAGACGCTCCTGGCTCATACCGAGCAGAAGCCGCCGCATGCGCAGGCGTTGGCCGACGTGTCGGTCGATGTGGTGCGGTTCGGCGGGCATCGGCTCGGTCTCGCAATGACGATCGGACTATGCCGGCCAAATGACTCCCTGTTAAGGGTTTCGTCGTCGTGTTCTCGTCTCGATGACAGCCCCGAGCACGCTGGTCGAGCCGAGACTCAGCCAAATCAATAACCCTGAGTTACGAGAAAAAAGTGTGGACTCAACCGAAGATGGTAACCACACATCCATGACTCCGACGTCGTCCAGCCCCATGCGTTCCAGGATACGACCGTACGCATCGATACTCGCACTGATCCCCGAATTGGCGACGCGGATCAGCGGCAGGCCTTCTTCGATCGCCCGCAACCGAGCCATCGCCAAGTGCTGGTGGGGTCCGAGGCTGTCACCGAACCACGTGTCGATGGTGACGTTCAAAAGCCAGTCGGGCCGCTGGCCCGCCTGGACCCGTCCGACGAAGATCGCCTCGTAGCAGATCAATGGGCTGAACGGCGGAAGTCCTTCGAGATTCAGGGTGCGGCGGCCCCGGCCGCGGACGTAGTCGATCGTGCCGGCGGTGAGTTTGCGGAGCCCGAGCCGTCCCAGCACGCCGCGGAATGGCATGAACTCGCCGAAGGGGACGAGATCGACCTTGTCGTAGCGGGCCGCGACGACGCCGTGGGCATCGAGCGCGAACAGGCTGTTCGTGACACCTTCCAAGCTGCCGTCGACGCTGCGCACCAATCGGTCCCCGCCCGTGAGCAGCCAGGGCGTGACGTTCTGCCGGACGAGCATCTCGCCCAGGATTCGCCGTGCGTCGGCGTCGGCGTCCAAGGGGTAGGGGGAGGCTCCCTCGGACCAAAGGATCGCGTCGAGCGGCACCGCTGCCGGCTCCAGGCTCCAGCGCACCTGATCGAAGAACCAGTCGCGCAGGCGGCCCGCTTCGAAGTTGTGGTCCAGCGCGAATGCACCCTGGACGATGCGTAGTCGGATATCGGTCAACGCGACGGGGGCCTGCAGTCGGGCGAGACCGAACAGCGCGAGGGTGACGAGACCAGCGACGACGGTCCCCGTCCAGAGGCGCGCCCCCGCGGCGCCGCGCCACCAGAGCGCCGGCAGGGTACCAAGGAGCAGGGCGATCCAACCCAGCCACCAGACGGAACCGAGTGCGGCGCCCTGGGCCAGCCAGCTCCAGTCGGCCAGCGTGTAACCGACGAGGTTCCACGGGAACTGGCCGATCCAACCGCGCAGCCATTCGCCAGCCAGCCACAAGGGCACGAAGGCGAGGACGGCAGCGAGTGGGCTTCGCCAAGTTCGGAGGCCGAATAGGCTCACGACACTGCCCTGGATCAGGGCGATGCCGAGGCACAGCAGCACAACGGCCGGTATCGCCAGGGCGCCGAAACGCTCGGCGTCGACCGTGAAGGCGATGGCGATCCAGTGCAGTCCGGTCGCCGCCTGGGCGAAGACGAACGCGACCGCGAGCATCCAGGTACGGCGCCACGTCGTGGCCTGGAGCAGTAGGATGACCAGCCAGCCATAGGCGAACAGCGCCGGCAGCGCGTTCACCGGTGGCAGGGCAAGGGCGGAAACGGCACCGGCGAGGAGACTCTGCCCGAGGGGAGGCAGCCGCAGGCGATGCCGCACGGGTGGTGTCACGAGGCGTCGGCGACGTCGACCGCGTGCTTGCGGATACGCAGGCGCTTGACCCGGCGCGGATCGGCGTCGAGCACCTCGAAGTCGAGCCCGGCCGGATGCGGGATGATCTCGCCCCGCGCCGGCACCCGGTCGAGGAGCATGAAGACGAGCCCGCCGAGCGTGTCGGCGTCGTCGCGCCGATCCTCGTCGAGCAGCCGGACATCGAGCTTCCGCTCCAGGGTTTCGACCTCGATGCGCGCATCGGCCTCGAGGTTGCCGTCGGCCGTCTCGAGGAGCTTCGGCTGCAGGATGCGGTCGTGCTCGTCCTGGATTTCGCCGACGATCTCCTCGATCAGGTCCTCGATGGTCACGAGGCCGTCGGTGCCGCCGTATTCGTCCACGACCACCGCCATGTGGTGGCGCGTGTCGCGCATCGTCAACAACAGGTCGATCACCCGCATCGACGGCGGGACATGGAGGATCTTGCGCAGTTGTTCCTCCAGCCGGAACGTGTCGCCGTCGCCCCAGAAGGGCAGAAGATCCTTGATGTGCACGAGGCCGACCACGTCGTCGAGCGTCTGGCGGTAGACCGGCAGCCGTGTGTGGCCCGCCTCGCGCATCGCCCGCACCACCTCCGAGAGGTTGCTCTCCACCTCCACCGCCTTGACGTCCGGCCGCGGCACCATCACGTCCGCGACTTCCAACTCGCCGAAGCTGAGCGCGTTGAGCAGGAGCCGGCGCTCGTGCTCGGTCAGGCTCTTCAGATGATCCGCCTCGTCCTCGAGCAGTTCCTCGATGGTCTCGCGCAGGGAGTTGTTGTCGTCGGTCGCACCGAAGGCGAACTCGCGCAGCCGTCGGAACAGGCCGACCAGCGGTGTGGGTTCGGCGCCGTCGCCGGTCATGGGTCGTTCTCCGTGAGGGGGGCAGGGTCTCGATAAGGGTCGGGGATGTCGAGCCGGTCCAGAAGGGTAATCTCCAGGCCCTCCATCGCCGCCGCGTCGGCAGGGGTGAGGTGATCGTAGTGGAGCAGGTGCAACAAGCCGTGCACCAGCAGGTGCAGCACGTGCGCACGAAGGGGCCGATCCAGGTCCGCCGCATCGCGCGCGCAGGTCTCGTAGGCGAGCACGATGTCCCCCAGGATCAAGGGCATACCCACGGGCGGAGGCGGCTCGCCCGGCTCGGTCGCGGGAAAGCTGAGAACGTCGGTGGGGGTGGGCTTGCCACGCCAGGTCGCGTTCAACCGGGCGATGGTTGCATCGTCCGTGAACCGCACCGCCACCTCGGGTTCCGGCGTGCGCGCGCGGAGACCCGTCGCCTCGAACACGGCCGCCGTCGCTTGCCGTGTGAGGTCGTCGAGGTCGAGGTCGGCCTGCTGCCACGCCGCCTCGATCAGGAGATCGGGACTTGGAGGGTCGTCGCTCATCCGGCGGTCTCCGGCGCCTCGAAGGCATCGAGAATGGCCGATACCAGGGGGTGACGGACGATGTCGCCACGGTCGAACCGGGTCATGGCGATACCCGGCACGTTGCGCAGCCGCTCGGTCGCCACGACGAGCCCGGAGGCGACCCCGGGCGGCAGGTCGGTCTGCGAAGGGTCGCCCGTGACGACCATCCGCGAGCCTTCGCCGAGGCGCGTCAGAAACATCTTCATCTGCGCGGGTGTCGTGTTCTGGGCTTCGTCGAGGATGACGAAGGCGCGGCTGAGCGTGCGGCCACGCATGAAGGCGAGCGGCGCGATCTCGATCTCGCCGGAGGCGATCCGCGAGGTGAGCTTGCCCTCGTGCAGCATGTCCTGCAGGGCGTCGTAGAGCGGCCGGAGATAGGGATCGACCTTCTCCTTCATGTCCCCCGGGAGGAAGCCCAGCCGTTCGCCGGCCTCGACCGCCGGGCGCGACAGGACCAGCCGCTCCACTTGGTTGCGTTTCAGCATCGAGACGGCCTGGGCGACCGCGAGATAGGTCTTGCCGGTACCGGCCGGGCCGAGCCCGAACACCAGCTCGTGCGCGGCCATGGCCTCCAAGTAGAGGGCTTGGTTGCGCGAACGGGGCGTGACGAGCCGCTTGTCCGTCTTGAGGCCCAGGGCCTCGCCGCGAAACGCACCGATGGCGTCGGCCTTCGGCAGATGCGCGAGGCGCACCGCCGCCTTGACCTCGCTGGGCCCGATCTCCTGGCCGCGCTGGGCGCGCGCGTACAGGTCGTCGACCACCGTGAGCGCCGTCTGGCTGTCTTCGCCATCGGCCTGGACCTCGTTGCCCCGGGCCACGAAGTGGACATCGAGCAGCTGCTCGATCTGTGCGAGGTTCTCGTGGTGCTGTCCGAAGACGACCAGGGCGAGCCGATTGTCCGGCAGGACGAGTTTCAGGCGACCGCTCCCATGCATGGGCGCTCGACCGGGACCCCGGCCAAGCTGTGGGGGTGTGCGGCCTCGATGCGCACCTCGATTTCGCGGCCGACGACGTCGGGCCCCGCTTCGAAGTGCACCGCCTGCAAATAGGGCGATTTGCCGAGCCGTTGGCCGGGCTTGCGGCCGTCGCGCTCGACGAGCACCGAGAGGGTGCTGCCGACGCACGCGCGATTGAACGCCTGCTGCTGCGCGTTCAAGAGGTCCTGCAACGCCTGCAGTCGTTCGGCCTTGACCGGCTCCGCCACCTGTTTGCGCATGATGGCGGCCGGTGTACCCGGCCGCCGGCTGTACTTGAACGAGAACGCCTGAGCGTAGCCCACCTCCTGGACCAACCGCAGGGTTGCAGTGAAATCCGCGTCGGTCTCGCCCGGAAAACCGACGATGAAGTCCGACGACAGGGCGAGATCCGGGCGGGCCGTGCGTAGACGATCCACCACGCGGCGATAGTCGTCGGCGGTGCCCCGGCGATTCATCGCCTGCAGGATCGGATCGGAGCCGGACTGCACGGGCAGGTGCAGGAACGGCATCAGCGCAGGGACGTCGCCATGGGCGGCGATCAGGTCGTCGTCCATGTCGGCCGGATGCGAGGTCGTGTAGCGCAGGCGATCGATACCGGCGATGTCGGCCAGTTCCCGGATAAGGCGGCCGAGGCTCCAAGTCCGACCGTCGGGGCCCTCGCCGTGATAGGCGTTGACGTTCTGTCCGAGGAGGGTGATCTCCCGCACGCCTCGATCGACCAGGGCGCGAGCCTCAGCCAGAATGGCCGCCACCGGGCGGCTTTCCTCGGCGCCGCGGGTATAGGGCACGACGCAGAAGGTGCAGAACTTGTCGCACCCCTCCTGCACGGTCAGGAATGCCGACACCCCCGTCGGGGTGCTCGCCACCGGCAGGTGATCGAACTTGCTCTCGACCGGGAACTCGGTGTCGACGACCACGCCGCGCTCGCGCGCTCGGCGCGCCAGCAGTTCGGGGAGCCGATGATAGCTCTGCGGGCCGACCACCACGTCGAGGAAGGGTGCGCGCTCCGCCATGGCCGCACCCTCGGCCTGGGCGACGCAGCCGGCGACCGCGAGTTGCAGCGGCGAGGCGCCGCGTGCTCGACGCGCGTCGTCGATCCGCCGCAGTCGGCCGAGTTCGGAATAGACCTTCTCGGCCGCCTTCTCGCGGATGTGGCATGTATTCAGAACGACCAGATCCGCCTCCTCGGCGGATGGCGTCAACGCATAGCCGTGCGGCGCCAGAACGTCTGCGATCCGCTCGGAATCGTAGACATTCATCTGGCAACCATAGGTCTTGATGTGCAGTCGCTTGGACAAAGAGCGCAATACCCGTACCGCGGCGCCGACGCCAACCTAGTCCATTCTCGGACTCTTGTCAGGCCCGAGGTGGGATATGGTGGCGTCGACGTGCGGTCGTCAAGCGACCTCGGTGCAAAAGGCGGCGGATCAGCCGCGGCGGGAGCGCGGCTTGGTGCCGAGCCCGATCTTTTTGGCGAGGTTGCTGCGCTGCTTGGCGTAGGCCGGCGCCACCATCGGATAATCGTCCGGCAGGCCCCAGCGCTTACGATACTCGTCGGGGGACATGTTGTAGCGGGTCTTCAGATGCCGCTTGAGCATCTTCAGCTTTTTGCCGTCCTCGAGGCAGACGATGTAGTCGTCGCTGATCGATCGCTTGATCGGCACCGCGGGCGTAGGCTTTTCGGCCTGCTCTTCCTCGACTGGCTGGCCCAGACCAGCAAGGCTCGCATAGGTCTGCTTGATCAGATCGGGCAGGTCACCCACCGGAACGACGTTGTTCGAGACGTGCGAGGAGACGATCTCCGTCGTCAACGCTAGCAGCTCGTTTTGACTCATCTTTTCTGTCATAGATACCCGATCCCGGAAAACGCCACCTTGGCGTAAGAGATGCCGTGACTATATTTGCATCCGTGCATCTGGCAACCCCCTATTTCGACAACCGTGCGCCGCGCAGCAATCAAGGGGTCTCATGGCCGAATACAGCCTCGACATCACCGGCTTGGTCTGCCCGTTGACCTTCGTAAAGACCAAGCTCAAGCTCGAAGAAATGGCGGTCGGCGACACGCTCGTCATTCGCCTCCGCGGCGCCGAGCCGGCAGAGAACGTGCCGCGCAGCTTGCGCGATCACGGCCACGAGGTTCTGGAAATGCGCGAGGTGGCGGCGGGCTGCACGGAGTTGGTCGTGCGCAAGGATCGCTGAAGCGGAGCCCTTCAGCTCGATTGCAGCTCGAGGCGCATCGTCACGGCGGCGACACGTTCGCCATCACCCCGACGATAATAGCCTTCGCGGCGACCGACCGGCACGAAACCCTCGCGGTCGTAGAGCGAACGGGCGGCGGCGTTGTCGACCGCCACCTCCAGAAACATCCGCTCGGCGCCCAGCGCATGGCAATGCTCCATGCAAGCACGCAGCAACCAACTGCCGAGCCCCCGCCCCCGCACGTCGGGAGCGATGCCGATCGACAGCAATTCGCTTTCGTCGCGAACCACCCGGCAGAGGCCGAATCCGAGGACGCGGCGCGTGTCGATGCCGAGACGATGGAAGCCGGGGCTGCGGGCGATCAGGCCGAAGCCTCCGGGCAGGGCGAGGAGCTGGGCCAGATCGCTGCGGCTCCAGGCATCGTCGAAGCAGAGCCGATGCAGGCGGGCGAGCCGGCCGAGATCGAACGGCCCGACGCCGTCGATCTCCAGGCCCTCCGGATGTGCCAGCGACGCGGCCACCGCTCAGGCCGCCCGCGGCAGGGCGTCGGGCGCTCTCAGATAGAGCGGCTGGAGATCCGTGCCGGGCGTAGGCTTCCGGCCGGCCGCGAGTTGGCGGCGGGCGACCCGGCCGATGCCCGGCGCGTCGAGCGCACCGTCGACCACCCGGCCGCGCGCGCCCGAGGCGGCCACCACCAAGGCGGCACCGCTGCCGGTGACGGCGAACGGGCCGTCGATGCCGGCCGCGACCCTTTCGGGCGGCAGCGCTCGGCACGCATGACGAACGGTATCGCCCGTCCGCCACGCGGCGTAGACGCCACCCCGCCGCGCGTCGATCGCGGCGAGGGCGGTTGGCTCGTGCGCCGGCACCGCATCGAGCAGCACGTCGCGACCGTCGATGCCGATCACCGGCCGATCGAGTGCCAGGGCGAGACCGCGGGCGGCAGCGACCGCGATGCGCACGCCGGTGAAGCTGCCCGGCCCGTGACCGACCGCCAGAAGGTCGAGATCGGCTAGCCGCCAGCCGACCTCGGCCAGCAGCGTGCCGATCGCAGGGATGAGCGTTTCCGCGTGGCGGGACGCGCCTTCGCCGTCGATCCGGCCGACGAGCCGGTCGCCCTCCAGCAGCGCCGCCGAACGATGGTCGCCGGAGCACTCGAAGGCCAGGATGCGCACCGCCCGGCTCGTCAGGAGATGGCGCGGACCTCACTGACTTCGGGCACGTAGTAGCGAAGCAGATTCTCGATGCCGTTTTTCAGGGTGACGACCGAACTGGGGCAGCCGGAGCAGGCACCGCGCATGTGCAGATAGACCACCCCACGCTCGAAGCCGTGAAAGACGATGTCGCCGCCGTCCTGCGCCACCGCCGGCCGCACGCGGGTGTCGATCAGTTCCCTGATCTGCCGCACCACCTCGTCGTCCTCGTCGCTCGATTGTGCTTCGCCGGCGACGGCCCCTTCGATCACCACCGGATCGCCGCTCATGAAGTGTTCCATGATGGCGCCGAGCACGGCAGCCTTGAGATCGTGCCACTCCTCGGCGTCCGCCTTGGTCACGGTGATGAAGTCACGCCCGAGATAGACCCCGGTCACGCCTTCGACGGCGAACAGTCGCGCGGCGAGCGGCGATGCCTCGGCCGCGGTGTCGGCGTCGGTGAAATCGACCACGCCGTCCTCCATCACCGGTCGGCCCGGCAGGAACTTCATGCTGGCCGGATTGGGGGTCGCTTCGGTTTGGATGAACATGGTTTCTACCTCGACGCTGTTGGCCGGCAACATGGCCCCGCGACGCGCGGGCTTCAAGCATCCGCCGCGGCGAGCGCTTGGCGGACGGGCTCCAGATCGCGCTTGGCGCGCAGGACGAGGGCCGCCTGAACCGCGAGGTGCGGCGGGCGCACCCAGCTGTCGGCTTGGCCGTTCATGACCACCGCGGGTTGGAAGACCGCCGCTTTTTCGAGGCTCGCGAGAAAGGCGTCCCAGCCCTCCGCGCCGCCCGGCACCGAAACGTCGCGGCCGAGCGCCCGCAGCGTCACCAAATGGGTGTAGAGGCTTCCCTTCGCGGCGGCGAAGCGCGGCCCGGTGCGGTGATCCAGCCAATGACCGCCGCGCGAATCGACGTGGTCGATCGCGGCCTCGGCCAGGCCGTTCAACTCGGCATCGACGCGCTCGAGGATCACTTGGACCGTCGGCGGCGCGATGCCGCTCGAAGCCGTGCCGGCCGAGATCCGCGCGTTCAGGCGGCGAAGCGCCTGGACGGCGTCGCGGTAGAAGCTCTCCGAAGTCCGCTGCGGCCGCCAGGAGCGGGCGAAATCGAACGCCCAGATGTCGCCCGGAACGGCCAGGGCGTCGAGGGCCACCTGCCACTCCGGGTCGTCCGCGCCTTCGGCATCGGCGAGATCCGCGGCGAGGCGGCGGGTCGTATCGCGGATCGCCGCCTGGTAGGCGGCCATCGACGGCAGCCAGGCACCGGGCAAGAAAGCCGGATCGTTCGCCACCCAACCCGTGCGGTCGGTCTCGCGCTCGATCAACGCCGCCATGGTGGCGAGCGTGGCGAGCCCGCCCTCGGGCACCGGCACGTCCACGGCGAACGACGGGTCGTCGTCGAGTTCGTAGGTGAGCACCGCGCCGAGACCCAGATAGACGACGATCACGAGGACGATGCCGAGCGGCACCGTGATCAGACGGCGCCACCGGCGCTTGGGGCTCGAGGTCGACACCGCCGTCGTCTCCCGCTCGACGATTCCACGCTCCTCGTCTTGGCTCACCGCGGTGCGGGCCGCAAGAAGCCGACCGCCTCGCGCACCTCGTCGAGGACCGGCGCGGCGACGGCCCTGGCCCGCTCGCCACCTTCCGCGAGGATCGCATCGAGGTGCCCGGGATCGTCGAGCAGCCGCCGCATCTCGTCGGCGATCGGCACGAGCGTCGCCACCGCCAACTCGGTCAACAACCCCTTGAAGTTCGAAAAGGTGGACGAACCGAACTCCGCGGCCACGTCCGCGACGGTGCGATCGCTCAGCGCCGCGTAGAGCGTGAGCAGGTTGGTTGCCTCCGGACGCCCCGTCGGATCGACGCTCAGCCCCGGCAGGGCGTCGGACTTGGCCTTCTGCAGCTTGAGCGCGATCGCGTCGGCGTCGTCGGTCAGATTGATCCGCGACATGTCGGAGGGGTCGGACTTGCTCATCTTCTTGGTGCCGTCACGCAGCGACATGACCCGGGTGGCCTCGCCGAGGATCAAGGGTTCGGGCAACGGGAAATAGCCCTCCTTGAACTTTCGGTTGAAAGCGCCGGCGATGTCGCGGGACAGTTCCAAGTGCTGCTTCTGGTCCTCGCCGACCGGGACGTGGGTCGCCCGGTAGGCCAGGATGTCGGCGGCCTGCAGGACCGGATAGGCGAACAGCCCCAAGGGCGCGTTCTCGCGGTTCTTGCCGGCCTTCTCCTTGAACTGGGTCATCCGGTTGACCCAGCCGAGGGGGGTGACGCAGTTGAAGATCCAGGCCAGTTCGCAGTGCTCGGCGACGCTGCTCTGCACGAACAGGGTGCTGCGCGCGGGATCGATGCCGCAGGCGAGCAGGGCGGCTGCCACCTCGCGGGTGTTGCGCCGCATCGCCCGGGCGTCGTGGACGGCGGTCAGCGCGTGCAGGTCGACGACGCAGTAGATGCACTCGTAGTCGTCCTGCAGCCGCACCCAGTTGCGGATCGCCCCGAGGTAATTGCCGAGGGTCAGCCCGTGCGTGGGCTGCACACCGGAGAAGATACGACCCTGCATCGACTGCGATCCGTTCGAGGAGTGGGTGAAGGCGGGGCGGGTTAGGGCACGAAGCCGGAGCGCCGTCAACCGTCCGCCGGACGACGGCGCAGCACGAGATCGACGAGGCTGCGGGGCACGGCACCGGTGGCGAGGGCGAGGACGGCGAACGTCGCCCCACCCGTCCCGACCAGGGCCGCGAGCCGGAAAAGCGCCGGCCAGTCCGCCGTCTGCCGGTCGACGACGACCAGGACGATGGCCATCCCGAGCGTGGCGAGCGTGCTCCGCGCCAGCCGACCGAGCAGCCAGCGGTCTGGGCGGAAGAAGCCGCGGCGGTGCAGCAGGAGCGCGAGGAGGCTCACGTTCACCCAGGTCGCGCCGGCAGTCGCGAGCGCGATCCCGACATGGGCCATTTGGTCGATCAGCAGCAGGATCAAGGCGACGTTGGCGACCAGGGCCACGGCCGCGACGATCACCGGCGTGGTCGTGTCCTCGCGGGCGAAGAACGCGGGCGCCATCACCTTGACCAGCACGTAGGCCGGCAGGCCCAGCGCGAAGGCCTGCAGCGTGGCGGCGGTGGCGCTGCTCGCGGCTCGATCGAAGGCGCCGCGCTCCAACAGGCCGGTGACGATCGGGCCCGCGATCAGCACGAGGGCGGCCGTCGCCGGCAAGGTCAGCAGCATGGCGAAGTGGATCGCCCGGTTGAGCGTGCCGGCGGCGCGTTCCGGCCGGTCGCCCGCCACCTCCCGGCTGAGCAGGGGCAAGAGGGCGGTGCCGACGGCGACGCCGATCACCCCGAGCGGCAGCTGCACCAGCCGGTCGGCGTAGAACAGATAGGACTGCGCCCCCGCCGGCAGGTGCGAGGCGAACCAGAGATCGATCAGCATGTTGATCTGATAGACGCCGGCGCCGACCGCCCCCGGGAGGATCAGCCGGGCGAGCCGGCGGACCCGGGGCGACCAACTCGGGGCGCGCAGGCGGAGCGCATAACCTTCCCGCCACGCCGCGCGCACCACCCAGAGAAGCTGCGCCACGCCCGCCACGGCGACGCCCCAGGCCAGCGCGTGGGCCGGTCCCTCGGGGTGCAGATGCGCGAGCAGCATGGCCGTGATGAGCACGATGTTGAGCAGGACCGGGGCGAAAGCCGCGGCACCGAACTTGCCGACCGCGTTCAAGAGGCCGCCGAACAGCGCAGCGAGCGAGATGAACAGGATGTAGGGGAAGGTGACGTAGGACAGCTCGATCGCCAGCGCGAGGCGTGGATCGTCCTGGCCGTAGCCGGCGGCGATGAAGCCGACCAGCTGCGGCATGAACAGCTCCGCGAGCAGCACGACGACCAGCAGGACGAGGCTCAACCCCGCGAGGGCTTCCTCGGCGAAGCGCTTGGCCGCGGCGCGCCCTTCCGCTTCGAGCGTTCTCGAGAACAGAGGCACGAAGGCGGCGTTGAAGGCGCCCTCGGCGAACAGTCGCCGGAGGAAGTTGGCGAGCTTGAAGGCGACGAAGAAGGCGTCCGAAGCGACGCCGGCGCCCAGCACGCGGGCGATCAGCACGTCGCGCACGAAGCCCAGCACGCGCGAGAGCATCGTGTTGGAGCCGACGATCGCCGCGGCACGGGCGAGGTTCAAGGTTCAGCCCGCCTTCGCGCCGGAAGAGGCGCCGGCCGTGCCGTGCGGGTCGAGGGCCTTCAGCAAGACCGAGCGAAGCTTCTGCAGCTTGCCCGGCGAGGTCACCTTCATGCCGAAAACGTCCTTCAGGTAGATCACGTCGACCGCGCGCTCGCCGAACGTGGTGATGTGCGCGCTCGAGATGACGAGGCCCAGGTCCTTCAGGGCGGAGGTGACGTCGAACAGCAGGCCCGGACGGTCGCGGCCGTTGAGTTCGACGACGGTATGCGTGCGGCTCGCGCCGTTATCGATGAGGACGCGCGGCGTCACCTGGAACACGTCCGTGCGCGACGGCCGCGGACGGCGGCCGGCGAGCACTTTGGCGAGGTGGATCCGCCCGGCGATGGCGTCCTCGACCGTCGTCTTGATCTTCTGCAGCCGGCGGGCGTCGTCGACGGCACCCCGCTGCTCCGCGTCCTGGATGCCGAAACTGTCGAGCGCCATGCTGTCGAGGGTGGTGAAGATGTGGGCGTCGACGATGCTGGCGCCGGCCAGTGCCAGAGCGCCCGCGACCTCCATGAACAGGCCCGGATGGTCGGGGGCATAGAGGGTGAGTTCGGTGCGGTCGCGGAAGAGATCCACGGTCAGGCCCAGTCCCGACACCTCGCCGGACCGTTCGACCTCGGCGATCAGCCGGGCATGGGCGAGATGTTGGCTCGGCTCGAAGCCCAGCCAGTAGCGCGGATCGAAGCGTCCGACATAGGTCGCGATCTCGCCAGTGCCCCAACCGGGCGGCGGCTCGGCCTCGAGCGCTTGGCGCAGCCGGTCGCGCGCGTCCTCGGCTGCCGCCGTGCGGCCCGCGTCGACGTCGCCTGCCAGCATGGCACTCTCGGCGGCGCGGAACAGGCTGCGCAGGAGCTGTGCCTTCCAGCCGTTCCAGACATGCGGTCCGACGCCGCGGATATCCGCGACCGTCAGCAGCAGCAACAGCCGCAGCCGCTCGGGTGACTGCACCAGCTGGACGAAATCCTGGATGGTTTTGGGATCCTCCAGGTCCCGTGAGAACGCGGTCTGGCTCATCAGCAGGTGATGGCGGACGAGCCACAGGACCGTCTCGATCTGCGGCGCCGGCAGGGCCCAGCGGCTCATGACCTTGTGGGCAATCTGTTCGCCGACGGTCGCGTGGTTGCCTTTCCGTCCCTTGCCGATGTCGTGGAAGAAGGCGGCGAGGTAGAGGTCGGGGCGCGAGACGATCTGGCCCATCACCTCGGTCGCCAGCGGCAGGTCCTCCCCGTGGCGCCCCTCGGCGATGGCGTCCAGGGTCTCGATCACCTTCAGCGTGTGCTCGTCGACCGTGTAGATGTGATAAAGGTTGTGCTGCATCTGCGCGACGATGCGGCCGAATTCCGGGACGATGCGCCCGAGCAGGCCGATGTCGTTCATCGCCGCGAGGGTGCGCCCGGGTCTCTTGCTGCCGGTGATCAGGTGAACGATGCGCTCGGTCGCGCGCGGATCGTCGCGCACTTCCGGAGTAATCCGCTTCAAGTTGCGCCGGATGGCCGTCAGCGCCGAGGGTCGGAGCGCGAGATCGTGCGCATCGGCGACCGCGAAAAGCTGCAGCATATCGAGCGGTTCGGCCTGAAAGCGCTCGGGTTCGTCGACGCCGATGCGACCGTCCTCGACCGGAAATCCCGCGAGCCGCTGGCGGTTGAAGCCGAGGCTCGCGAGGTTGAAGCGCCGCCGCCGCGGGCGCCGCTCGTCGAGTGTGCCCGCCACGATCGAGGTCAACGTCCCGACGTCGTTGGCGACGAGGTAGAAGCGCTTCATGAAGCGCTCGACGCTGTCCAGTCGGTGGCGAGCCTTGAAGCCCATCCGCTGCGCGACCTCGGTCTGCAGATCGAAGGTCAGTCGCTCCTCGGCCCGGCCGGTGAGATAGTGGAGATGACACCGCACCGCCCAGAGAAAGCGCTGGGCGACGCGGTAGCTGCGCAGCGAGGCGCGATCCAGCAGGTCGTGGCCGACCAGATCCTCGATCCGGCCAGCCCCGTAAAAGCATCGTCCCAGCCACATGATCAACTGCAGGTCGCGCAGCCCGCCTTCGCCTTCCTTGACGTTCGGCTCCAGCAGGTGCCGGCTGTCGCCGGCTTTGGCGTGGCGCTGCGCCCGCTCGGCGAGCTTCTGGTCGAGGAAGGCGAGTTCGCGTCCCTGGACGACCTCGGGCCTTAGCCGGCGCTGGAGATCCTCGTAGACCTCGGCGTTGCCCCAGATCAGCCGGGTCTCGAGCGCGGCAGTCATGATCGTCGTGTCGTTGCGGGCGGCACGGAGGGCGTCGTCGACGCTGCGCACCGCGTGGCCGACCTTCAGACCGAGATCCCAGAGGGTGTAGAGCACCGTCTCGACCAGCTGCTCGATCCGACCGCTCGGTTTGTAACTGTGCAGGAAAAGCAGATCGACGTCGGAGTGAGGCGCCAATTCGCCGCGCCCGTAGCCGCCGACTGCAAGTACGGCCAGTCGCTCGGCTCGGGTTGGGTTGGACAGGGGATAGCGGACCCGGTCTGCCCAGTCGAGCAGGCCGCCGAGCAGCACGTCGATCGTTCGGGCCCTCTCGAAGACCACGTCGGTGGCGGAGGCTTCGGCCTCGAAGGCTCGGCGGATCGCCAGTTCCGCCGCCTTCAGTCGAGGCCGCGCCACGTCGAGCGGCCGGGCGTCCGGCGGCAGGCCGCGCAGAACGTCACCCAGGCCGAGCGATGCGCCGGGCCGCTCGTCGACGACGGCCCGCAATTCGTTCAGCTCGGCTGGAGAAAAAGAGGAGGACATCGGGTCGAACCCTGGTGGGGAAGGGGCAGCATGCGGCACTTGGTACGGATTGGATGAACGTCGATGTGCGCCTCGAGCGCATTGCGATCCGGGTTCGAGTCTCTAAGTAAGCGGAGGCAGCGAGAACAGACGGCAACTGGGTGCGGGCGTGACCGACTTCTGGGCAATGGGGGGCTACGGGGCGTTCGTATGGAGTGCGTACGGGGTCAGTTTCGGCGCCCTCGTCCTGTTGTTCGGCATCAGCTGGATCGCCAGCCGCCGCCGCGAGGCCGAGCTGGAGCGGTGGCGCAAGCGTCTCGAAGCCGACGAGCAGGGATGAGCGACGGAGCATAGGGTGCGGACACGCAAACGCCAAAGGTTGTTGCTGGTGACATTGGCGCTGGGCCTGCTCGGCGGGGCCACGGCACTGATCCTGAGCGCCCTCGAGGAAAACATCGCCTTCTTCGCCGGGCCGGCCGAGCTGGTCGATGGCGCAGTCGAGCCGGGCAAGCGCCTCAGGCTCGGCGGACTGGTGGTCGACGGCAGCTTAGTGCACGGCGCGGACGGTGAGGTGCGCTTCGCCTTGACCGATGCCGTGGCCGACATCGAGGTTCGCTATGTCGGCCTCCTGCCGGACCTGTTCCGCGAGGGGCAGGGCATCGTCGCGGTGGGGATGCTCGGGCCCGACGGCCGCTTCGAGGCCACCGAGGTGCTCGCCAAGCACGACGAGGGCTACATGCCGCCCGAGGTCGCCGAAGCCTTGGAGCGCGCCAATCATCTCATGGTGAACGAGGAGACCAGCGGCCGATGATCCCCGAACTCGCCCATTTGGCCCTGGTCCTCGCTCTCGGGGCCGCGCTCGTCCAGTCGACCCTGCCGCTGGTCGGTGCCGCACGCCAGGACGCGGGGCTCATCGGCCTCGCCAATTCGACGGCGCTGGTACAGCTGCTTCTGGTTACCTTCGCCTTCGGCGCCCTGGTGCATCTCTACATGGTCTCCGACTTCTCGGTGACCAACGTCTACCTGAACAGCCACGACTCCAAGCCGATGATCTACAAGATCAGCGGCGCCTGGGGAAACCACGAGGGCTCGCTGCTGCTCTGGGTCTGGGTGCTGGCGCTCTTCGCCGGTGCACTCGCCCTGTTCGGCAACAATATGCCCGCCACGTTCCGCGCCCGCGTGCTGGCGGTGCAGGGCATGGTGCTCGTGGCCTTCCTCGCCTTCACGCTGTTCACCTCCAATCCGTTCGAGCGGCTGGATCCGGCGCCCCTCGAGGGCAACGGCCTCAATCCGCTGCTGCAGGACCTGGGCTTGGCGTTCCATCCGCCGATGCTCTACATCGGCTATGTCGGCTTCTCGGTGACCTTCGCCTTCGCTGTCGCCGCCCTGATCGAGGGCCGGATCGACCCGAGCTGGGCGCGCTGGATGCGCCCGTGGATCCTCGTTGCGTGGTCGTCGCTCACCCTCGGCATCGCGCTCGGCTCCTACTGGGCCTACTACGAACTCGGCTGGGGCGGCTGGTGGTTCTGGGATCCGGTCGAGAACGCCTCGTTCCTGCCCTGGCTGGCAGGGACGGCGCTGCTGCACTCGGCGATCGTGGTCGAGAAGCGGGACAGTCTCAAGACCTGGACCATCCTGCTCGCCATCCTCACCTTCGGCTTCAGCCTGCTCGGCACTTTCCTCGTGCGGTCGGGGGTGCTGACGTCGGTGCACGCCTTCGCCGTCGACCCGGATCGCGGCGTCTTCATCCTGGCGATCCTGGCGGTGGCCCTGGTCGGCCCGCTGCTGCTGTTCGCGTGGCGTGCCCCGCAACTGAGGGCGAGCGGCGCCTTCCAGCCGGTCTCGCGGGAAGGAGCGTTGATCGTCAACAACCTGCTGCTCGCGGCGGCGACCGGTGTGGTGCTGCTTGGCACGCTCTATCCGCTGCTGCTGGAGATGGTCACCGGCGACAAGATCTCGGTCGGCCCACCCTTCTTCAATGCCACCTTCATTCCGTTGATGGTGCCACTGATGCTGGTGCTGCCGATCGGCACGCTGCTCGCCTGGAAGCGGGGTGATCTCCGCCGCGCGCTGCGCCTGATGGCCGGCGCTGGCGCGGTCGCCCTCGGCCTCGCCGTGGTCGCGGTGGTGACGGATCCGCGCTCGACCCTG
>JBMCMJ010000021.1:0-17631 GCA_048615135.1 Pseudomonadota bacterium | reverse complement strand
ATCGGCTCGTTGGAGCGCAGACGGGTGAGCGCCTCCGAGTGGTGGAGGCTGCCGTCCGCCAGGCTGACGATCGGCTGGTAGCAGACGAAGAAGGCGCGGCTGTCGATGACCGCCTTGGCTGCCTGGACCCGTGCCGTGGCCTCGCTCAACTGCCGTTCCAACGCCTCGGCCAGGCTCGTGACGGTGCCTTCGACCGCATCGATGCGGTCGAGCACGTGGCGCAGCGCCGCGCAGGCCTGAACCGGGGTCAGGGTCGGATCGCAGAGCGGCATCTCGTCGCGGCGAAAACCGACCGGTTCGTCGATCTCGGCGGTCGCCAGCGCCCGCTCCAGACCGCTTTCCAGGAGGCGCGACGGATCGCCCGCCTCGTGGAGCACGGCGAAACAGCCGTCGCCGAGGTCGGTGGCCACGGCCGAGTCGAGCGCCACCGAACGCAGGGCGGTGGCGACGCGCCGCAAGAGGCGCTGGATTGCCGGTGCCTCGCCACCATCGGCGGGGTCGTGGCGGTGCGTCAGGCGGACGATCGAGAGCACGAGGTCCTGCTCGCCGGACAGGTGGCGCACCAGTTCCTGCTCCGCGGCGGTGAGGAACGCGTCCCGCTCGGCGAGCCCCGACGGCGAGCGGGACGACGGCTGGAGACGCGAGCGGGCGATGCCGCTCAGGGTCGCGAACAGATGATCACCCTCGCCGGCGTGCAGCAGCGAGAGGTTCGCGCGCCGGGTGCCGTCCGCGTTGTGGACGACCAACGGGCCACGGCGCCCGGCACCCTCGAGCTCCGCGGCGACGAACGCGACGAGGTCTTGGTCGTCCGGGGCGAAGAGGTCCAGGAACGGCGCCCCTTCGGCCGCTTCGGCGCCGAACCGCCGCAACGCGCCCGCGGCAAAGGCTACCGCGCCCGCGGCATCGACCTCCAGCAGCACGTCGGCCGCAGCGAATGCGAACGCCACGTATCGCTGGCGTTCACTGCGACCGGTGGGGAGCATGGGACACCTCGGAAAGGCTTCGCGCGCAACCGCGCAAGCCTAGACCCGAGAGGTTAGCCCCACGTAAAGACGGGCCTCGTCGTCGTCTTGGGCTTGCGGACGCGGCCCGGCCGTGGATGATCCGGCGGCCGAAGGAACGAGGACGGACAGAGGATGACGAACGTCGCGGTCGTGGGCTCGCAGTGGGGCGACGAGGGCAAGGGCAAGATCGTCGACTGGCTCTCGGAGCGCGCCGACGTCGTCGTCCGCTTCCAGGGCGGGCACAATGCCGGGCACACCCTGGTCATCGACGGGGTTACCTACAAGCTGTCGCTCCTGCCGTCGGGCGTGGTGCGGCCCGGCAAGCTCTCGATCATCGGCAACGGCGTGGTGATCGATCCGTGGGCGCTCCTGCGCGAGATCGACCAACTCCGTGGGCAGGGTGTCGCCATCGGCGCCGAGACGCTGCGCATCGCCGAGAACGCGCCGTTGATCCTGCCGTTTCACGGCGAACTCGACCGGGCGCGCGAGCGGGCGCGGGACGGGATCAGCGCCGGCACGGGCAAGATCGGCACGACGGGACGCGGGATCGGCCCCGCCTACGAGGACAAGATCGCCCGGCGTGCCATCCGGGTCTGCGATCTGGCCGATCCGGAGGTGCTGGAGCGCAAGCTGCACGACCTGCTTCTGCACCACAATGCGCTCCGCCGGGGCTTCGGCGAGCCGGAGGTCGACGGAGGGCCGCTGCTGCAGGAGTTGCTCGCCCTGGCACCCCGGCTGCTGCCCCATGCGGAGCCCGTCTGGCTGCGGCTCTCGGAGTTGCGCCGGGCCGGCCGCCGCATCCTGTTCGAGGGCGCCCAGGGGGCGATGCTGGACATCGACCACGGGACCTACCCCTTCGTCACCTCCTCCAACACCTTCGCCGCGGCCGCGGCCTCGGGCTCGGGCATCGGGCCGGGTGCGGTCGGCTACGTGCTGGGCATCACCAAGGCCTACACGACCCGCGTCGGCGAGGGGCCGTTCCCGACCGAACAGGCGAACGAGATCGGCAAACGGCTCGGCGAGCGCGGCCGCGAGTTCGGCACGGTGACCGGCCGGCCGCGGCGCTGCGGGTGGTTCGACGCGGTGCTGGTCCGCCAAGCGGTGAAGCTCGGCGGGATCGACGGGCTGGCGCTCACCAAGCTCGATGTCCTGGACGGTCTGGACGAGTTGCTCGTCTGCACCGCCTACACCCTGGAGGGCCAGACGCTGCACCACCTGCCGGCCGGGATGAGCGCCCAGGCGCGGGTCAAGCCGATCTACGAGAAGCTGGAAGGCTGGCAGGAAAGCACCGAGGGTGCCCGTTCGTTCGCCGACCTGCCGGCAGCGGCGGTGAAATACGTCAAGCGCCTGGAGGAACTGGTCGAAGCTCCAGTGGCCCTACTCTCGACGTCGCCGAGCCGCGACGACACCATCCTGGTCAAGGATCCGTTCGCCGACTGAACCCACGGCAAAGTCGATCAGCAGACGCGGATCCTCTCCACGCTCGGGGAGGGCCAGTCGGGCTGGCACATCGCCCAGGATTGGGTCGAACACGACCGGCCTCCGCCTTTCGCTCCAGTTGGCACTCGCGGCAACCGCTTGCTGGCGGCCGGCGACACGGCGAGCGGACTCGATGCGCCGGTCCTGTTCGAGCCGGAGGGGCCTTTGGCCTGATGCTCGGCGCCTTCGGCGGCGGATAAAGGCGGCTCAGCCCGGCGAGTGCCGTCGCCAGGCGGCGGCGCGGCGGCGGTAGAGGACGTGACGGCGCAGGGGATGGCCGGTTGGCAGGTTCGGATGGTCGAAGTCATCGGCCGGATCGCGCACCATCCAGAGCTGCTCCATCAGCCGCCACGAACGTCGATTGGCGGGCACCGTGAAACCGACGATCTCCTCCAAGGCGAGATCCTCGAAGCCGAAGGCGAGGCAGGCCGCGGCCGCCTCCAGCGCGTAGCCCTTGCCCCAGAACGGCCGAGCGAGACGCCAACTGATCTCGACGCACGGAGTGAACGGCGCCTCGAAGGTCGGCACGAGCAGGCCGACGAGGCCCGCCACCGCCCCGTCGGATCGACGCTCCACCGTCCAGAAGCCGAAGCCGTGCCGCTCGCGATGGGCCTGCGCCCGGGCCATGAACGCGGCGTGCGCGTCGCCCTCCAAGGTCGCCTGGAAGTGTGCCATCACCTCCGGATCCGCATGCATCGCCGCATGGGCCGCGCCGTCGGCGGGGACCGGCGGCCGCAGCGTCAGACGCGCCGTGGTGAGAGCCTCGCGCACGGTTAAGCGGGGCGACGCTGCTGCAGGTGGATCGTCCGGTAGGTCATGACGACGGTGCCGGTCTGGGCGAGGACCCGATTGGCGATCACGACCGTGCCGCGATCGGCGCGCGAGCGCGACGGACGGACCTCGAGCACCTCGGCCTCGACGTGCAGCGTGTCGCCGGGGCGCACGGGTTGCAGCCAGCGCAACTCGTCCATGCCGGGCGAGCCGATCGAGCCTTCGTTGATGATGCCGGCCGCATAAAACATGCGGAACGCCACCAGGAGCGTCTGAAAACCGCTCGCGATCACACCACCATAGGGCGACTTGGCTGCGGCTTCCTTGTCGATGTGGAAGGGTTGCGGGTCGTACTGGAACGCGAAATCGAGGATCTGCCCCTCGCTCAAGGTGCAGCCGCGGGTGACGAACCGCTGGCCGACCGCGAAGTCGTCGAAGTACATGGGCCGCGTCAGCTCCCGACCGGCCAGTTCGGCCGCATCATCTCGAACACCTCGCCGAGGGGCGCGTAGTCCATGTAGCCGAGGCGTGCCAAGGGCCGCAGCTTGGCCATGTCGACGCGCCCGTCGGTCAACATCTCCTCCGCGATGTGGATGCCGACCACCTTGCCGATCACCAGCCGGTTGGGTGCCTGGTCGGGATCGACCGTTTCCAGTTCGACCACCTGCACGAGCGTGCATTCGAGGTGCGCCGGTGATTCCTGCACGCGGGGGACGTCGACCAGCACCCCCGGCGCCTTGGTCAGTCCGGCCACCTCGAATTCGTCGGTCTCGCGTGGCGCCGACGCGGAACTCAGGTTCATCGCCCGGCCGAGCTCGACCGTCACGAGGTTGCAGACGAACTGGCCCGTGTCGATGACGTTCTGGATGCTGTCCTTCAGCCCACCCGCGCTGTGCGCACCGGTGCCGGAAAACACCACCTGCGGCGGGGTGTAGGCGACGGCGTTGAAGAAGGAATAGGGCGCCAGATTGGCCCTCCCCTCGCGGTCCACCGTCGAGACCCAGCCGATCGGCCGCGGTACCACCAGGGCGTTGAAGGGATTGTACGGCAGCCCGTGCGGCTCGTCGGTACGGTAGAACATGGTCCAAGCACTCCCTCACTTGCCACCGGGGCCGGTTGGCCGTAGCCCAGCCGAAGCGAATGGTCAAAGGGCGCGGCGCCGGCGCCGTCCGAGCGCCATGCCGCGGAGAGGAACGATGGCGGGCGAGCAGAGGATGCGGGAAGCGGTGGCGGTGTTCGACGACGTCGCCGATCTCGACGAGGCGGTGAACGCGTTGCTCGCGGCCGGTTTCGGCGAGGCGGACCTGAGCCTGCTCGCGGACCGGGAGACCGTCGAGAAGAAGCTCGGCCACACCTACGTCCGGGTCGACGAACTGGTCGACGATCCGACCGCCCCCCGCGTCGTCTACCATCGGCCGAGCGATCCGGCGGTCAACGAGGGGCGTCTGATCGGCTCGCTGACCTGGGCGCCGCCCCTGGTGGCGGCCGGTGCCGTCGTCGCCTCGACCGGCCTCGTGACCGGTCTCGTCATCGGTGCCGCGGTGGCGGGCACGCTCGCGGCCAGCGTGCTCGGCCACGTCCTCGACCGCCGTCACGCCGACTGGCTGCAGGAGCAGCTCGATGCCGGCGGCATCCTGCTGTGGGTGCGGATCGCCGACGAAGACAAGGCGGAGATCGCGGTGCCGATCCTGACCCGTCACGCGGTGCACGACGTCCACGTCCACGACGTGCCGGCGACCGGCTGATCCGCTCACCGCCTCGCGCCGGGAGCAACGTCGCTCGTGATCCCGCTGTTCCTGCTCGGTATTCTGTCCGGCCTCCTGCTCGCCGCACCGTTCGGGCCGGCGGGTGCCCTGGCCCTGCGACAGACCCTGCACTGGGGCTTTCGCGGTGGGATGGCCTGCGGATTGGGTACGGCGCTGGCGGATTCGATCATCGGCGGCGTCGTCGGCCTCGGCATCGGCGTCGTGACCACCTGGCTCGACGACCATGTTCGCGAACTGGAGGTGGTAGCCGGTGTGGTGCTCATCGCCGTCGGGGTGGCTGCGGTGCTCGAACTCGGCGCCAAGCCTCGACCGAAGCGCGGCGTGGTTCGCCGGGCCAGCCAGAGCCGGCTCGCCACGTCGACCGGTCAGGCGTTCCTCGTCACCATCGGCAACCCGGCCGTGGCCGGCGCGTTCGCCGCACTCTTCACGGCCTTGGGGCTCGCCGACCGGATCGACGCGCTCGCCTGGCATCAGGCATGGATCGCGCTGACGGCGGGGATCTTCGGGGGCGCGCTCCTGTGCTGGGCGGGTTTCGTCTGGATGGTCGGCCACGTTTCGGGACGCGTGGCGGACGTTTGGCTGAAGCGGGTGCACCGGGGAGCAGGGGTGGTCCTCGTCGTTGCCGGCATCGGTGTGCTGACAACGGCCGTGCTCTGACGCTTCAGGGGCCGGGCAGCACCAGCACCTCGCGATAGGGCAGGCTGAGCCTCGACACCGTCCAGGTCGGCTCGGCTTGCCAGCGAACGGTCCAGCTCTCGTCCAGCAGCGCGAGGAAGCTCTCCAGCACCGATCGGCCGAAATAGTGCATCGGCACGACGACCGAGGGATCGATCTGTTCGATCACCTCCACCGCGGTCGCGTGCGGCATGGTCCACATGCCGTCGACCGGAACCAGCAGGACGTCGATGATGCCGAGTTCGCCCAGGTGGTAGTCCTCGAGTGCATGGTGCAAGTGGCCCAGATGGGCGACGCACAGATCGGCGACCTCGAACACGAAGATCGCGTTGCTGTTCGCCAATGCATCGGTCCGGCCCCGCACGCTCGTCGCCACGGACCGCACCCGCACGTCGTCGACCCGGAGATCGTGGCCGACGATCCCGCCCGCGGGATCCCACCCGCGCAACACGTGCTCGACGCCCGGCTCGATCCGGCTCGTCCAATGGGTGGCGTGGGCATTGTTCATGGTGACGATGCGCGGGGCGAAGGGAGCGCGGTGCACGCCGTTGTAGTCGGTGACCGCCGTCACGCCTTCGGCACTCTCGATCAGGAACGAGGCGTGGCCGAGAAAGGTGAGACGCAAAGTCGCATCTTCGGGCAGCGGCACGGGTGCCGCACTGGCGACCCGGAGCGGCGCGTCCCGCGCGGCGATCGGAAAGCACCCGGCCCAGGCCGACGCCGGCAACAGGCAAACCAGGGCGACGGCACGCGTGACGGTCCCGAGCACGGTCTCCTCCCCGAACAACCACCTAGGAGGTTAGGCCGCCGGCCTGCGATGGCCAGCCACCTTGGGTTGCAAAAAAGCCGTCGACTCCGGGGGTGCGATCTGCTTTCGCCGAAGAGAGAGGCGACGTCGACGGACGGCGCGGTCGAACATCGAAAATCAAGAAGAGGAGCAGCCACCGATGGTCCGCCGTTCGCGTCTCGTACAGCCCTTGTGCGTCGCCGGTGCCGTGTTCGTCTTGCTGCCGGATCCGGCATCCGCCGCGGGCTTCGCCATCCGCGAGCAGAGCGGCAGCTTCCAGGGGCTGTCCTACGCGGGCGTCGCCGCCGGCGGGCGGGACATCAGCACGATGTACTTCAACCCGGCAACCCTCGGCCGGCACGACGGCAAGCAGGTCCACCTCAGCGTCAGCTACATCGTGCCCAGGGCGGAATTCGAAAATGGCACCGCCACGGATCGGTTCACAAACACCGTGAGCGGTGGCGATGGCGGCGATATCGCCCTGGATGCGCCCGTGCCCGCGACCTACGCGATGATCGCGGCCGGCGACTGGCGCTTCGGCCTCGGTGTCACCGCCCCCTTCGGCCTGGAGACGAAGCAGCCGGAAGACTGGATCGGCCGCTACCACGCGACCCGGAGTGAATTGATCACCATCAACATCAATCCGACCATAGCCTATCGCCTGCACGATCGCCTGACGGTCGGCGCGGGGTTCGTCGCCCAATACGCCGACGCGACCCTCGGCAACTCGGTGCTGGTGGCACCCGGGGTCGACGCCCAGGTGGAGGTCGAGGGCGATGACTGGGACTACGGGTTCACGCTCGGACTATGGACGGAACCCCTCGATGGTACACGAATCGGCCTCGGTTATCGCTCGCAGGTCAACCATTCCTTGAGCGGCAAACGCACGAGCACGATCCCTGCCGCCGTACCGATCGTGGGAGGGCGCGCAGCATTGCAGACGCCGCAGATCGCCTCTTTCGGCATCCAGCAGGATCTCGGCACCGCCTGGACGCTGCACGGCACCGTCGAGTGGACCGGGTGGAGCACCTTCGACGAGTTGCTCGTTACGTTCGACAACGGGACCAGCGACCGCACCGAAGAGCGCTGGGACGACACGTGGTTCTTCGCCGTCGGTGCCGAGTATCGGCCGCGCCACGATCTCGTCCTGCAATTGGGTGTCGCCTACGACCAAGGAGCGAGCCCGGACGCCTACCGCACCCCCCGCATCCCCGACGCCGACCGTACGTGGCTCTCGCTCGGGGCCGACTGGCGTCCGTACGACTGGCTGAACGTGGGCGCCGCCTACTCCCACATCTTCGTCGACGACGGGCCGGTGGCTCTCGATGTGGACGGCCGCGGCACGTTGCGCGGCAACTTCGAGAGTTCGGTCGACATCGTGACCCTGCAGGGAACGCTGCGGTTCTGATCCAACGCCTTGCAAGCGCAATAGGAATGTGTTCTTATACGTTCCGCAACCGCTGGCAAGGAGCCGAGCATGAACACGACGAGGTTTGCCCGCGACCACAACGGCGCGAGCGTTGGCATCACGCACTGGAAGTGGGGCAGTCGGCAAGTCTTCACCGCCTCCGCCTCATCCGCGCGCTGCGCCAATCCGCTGGCCGAGCACATGGTCTTCGTCGCGCCCGCCACGCACTGCCATGTCCGGATGGGCGACGCGGCGGTCGAGGCGACGGAGAGCGATCCCGTTCTGCGGGCGGGCAACGTCTATTGCTTTCCGCGCGCCCGCGGCGAGACCCATGTCGCGGTCCGAACGGTGAGCGGCGCCGCCGACGGCAGCGTCGAGGTCTGGGAGGCGGACAGCTACCGCGAGAGTTGAGCGCATGGCGCCCCCGGCAGGACTCGAACCTGCGACCGTCCGCTTAGAAGGCGGATGCTCTATCCGGCTGAGCTACGGGAGCGGCAGTCGCATCAAAGCGCTGCCGAGGCTCGACCTGCAACCCCGAAATTGGCTGTGCCGTCAGACGCGACGGACGAAATTGTCGCTGTAGGCCTTGGGCTTGATCACCCGCTCGTGCGGCTCCTCGACCATGTAGGCGATCCGATTGCGTTCGGCGAACGCGATCGCCGCCTCCTTGGTCGGAAACTGCATCGTGACCTGGGCATCTGTGTCGCCGGAGCCCACCCAGCCGATCAACGCATCGGCCTCGCGCCGTTCCGCCGGCTCCATCTCCAACAACCACACCCTGCTCTTCGCCCGGCCCGACGAGACGGCCGGCTTGGCCGGGCGATAGATCCGTGCCGCCATGGCGACCCCTCTCTCGCTCGATCACGTCCGCGCTCGACTTATGGGGTGCGATCGCGCCGCCGTCCAGCCGGGCCGTCCCGAGGAAAGCCGCGGCGCGACGTTGGTTCAACGCCGGTGCGCGCGATCTGTTCGCCCTCGGTTCAGCTTGTTATGCTGCGGACATTCCACGGGTACGGCCGGAGGCCCCGGCGGCCCGGGCAACGACGCAGATCGACCTCGGCCGGACCAGAGGGGTGCAGGGAGCACGAAGATGAGTGACGATCGTTACGCCCGCGGCACGGAAACGCGGCGCGCAGTGTTGGGTAACAGCTACGTCGAGCGCAAGCGTGAGCAGACGCACGACTTCGACTCCGACTTCCAACGTTATCTGATCGAGAACAGCTGGGGCTCGGTCTGGGCGCGCGAGGGCCTCGACCTCAGGACGCGTTCGCTCGTCACCATCGCGATCCTCGCCACACTCAGGCTCGACGAGGAACTGGAGTTGCACCTCCGGGCAACCAAGAATACCGGTGCCACGCCGGAGGAGATCAAGGAGATGCTCCTCCACGTCGCCGCCTATGCCGGCATTCCCGCCGCTCACCACGCCTTCCGCGTCGCCAAGCGCGTGCTTGCCGAATTCGTCGAGGGAGCGGCCTGAGCAGCCGAAGTCCGAGCCAGCATGACCCAGCCCTGCATCATCACGGTAGCGATCACCGGATCGCTGCCGACCAAGGCCGACAACCCCGCCGTCCCGATCACGGTCAGCGAGCAGATCGAGAGTACCCAGGCGGCGTTCGAGGCCGGCGCCACCCTGGCGCATTGCCATGTCCGCAACGACGATGCCACACCCACCTCCGATCCCGAGCGCTTCGCCCGGCTGAAGGAGGGGCTGGAGCGGCATTGTCCGGGGATGATCGTCCAGTTCTCCACCGGCGGGCGGTCGGGGGCGGGACGGGAGCGCGGCGGCATGCTGCCCTTGCGCCCGGACATGGCCTCGTTGTCGACCGGCTCGGTCAACTTCCCGACCCGCGTCTACGAGAACGCGCCCGATCTCGTCGATTGGCTGGCCGCGGAGATGCGCACCCACGAGGTCAAGCCGGAGATCGAGGCGTTCGATCTCTCGATGATCTTCAAGGCCGTCGAGATGAACCGCGACGGACGCATCCCCGGCGCCCTGCACGTGCAGTTCGTCATGGGCGTGAAGAACGCGATGCCGGTGGATCGTCCATCCTTCGAGTTCTTCGTCGAGACGCTGCGACGGCTCGCCCCCGAGGCGACCTGGACCGGTGCTGGGATCGGCCGGGATCAACTCACCCTGAACCGGTGGTGCCTGGAGCTGGGCGGGCACTGCCGGACCGGGCTCGAGGACAACGTAAGGCTCGATCGCGACACGCTCGCCCCTTCCAATGCGGCCCTCGTGCAGCGCGTGGTCGACCTCTGCACCGAGTACGACCGGCGTCCCGCCACGGTGCAGGAGGCGCGCTCGATCCTGGGCCTGCGCCCGGCCGCATGAAGCCCCTCCCCGCGACCGTGCGACCGCTGCCACGGAAGCGGGCGCGCCGCTAATCTGCTTGCAACGACGAATTCGAACGAGGGAGGAGGACGCGATGCGGTCTGGCGCGAGGACGGCAGCGCTTTTGCTGGCTTTCGTCACGATGCTGCCGGCAGGGCTTCGGGCCGAGACCATCACGCTCCGGCTGCACCACTTCCTGCCGCTGCAGGCGACCATCCCGGCCAACGCGATCGCCCCGTGGATCGCCTCGATCGAGGCCGCCGCCGAGGGCCGGCTGCGGATCGAACACTATCCGTCCATGCAGCTCGGCGGTGCGCCGCCGGCCCTTTACGACCAAGCCCGCGAGGGCGTGGTCGACCTCGCCTGGACGCTGCTCGGCTACACGCCCGGCCGCTTTCCTCGCGCCGAGGTGTTCGAGCTGCCTTTCCTCGGCACCAGCGGCGAAGCGACCAGCCGGGCGTTCCACGAGTTCGTCGAGACGCATGCCATGGCCGACTTCGTCGGCATCCGCCCGCTCGTGGTGCACACCCATGGGCCGGGTGTCCTGCATGTACGGGGCGACCCGGTGCGCCGGCTCGAGGATCTGGAAGACCTGACGGTCCGCGGCCCCACCCGCCTGACCACGACGCTGCTCGGCGCGCTCGGGGCCACGGCGATCGGCATGCCCGTGCCGGCCGTGCCGGAAGCCCTCGCCCGCGGGGTCATCGACGGCGTGGCCGTGCCGTGGGAGGTGACCCCGTCGCTGCGCATCGCCGAACTGGTCGACGGCCATACCGAGTTCACCGGACCCCACGGCCTCTACACGGCCACTTTCGTGCTGGCGATGAACGAAGCGAGCTATGCCCGCCTGCCCGACGACCTCAGGGCCGTGATCGACGCCCATTCGGGAATCGAGATGGCCGCCACCTTCGGCCGCGCGATGGACGAGAACGATCTCGTCGGCCGCGACATCGCCCTGACGCTCGGCAACCCCGTAGTCGTGCTCGACGCCGACGAGACCGCGCGCTGGAAGGCCGCGGCCGAGACCGTCGCCGCGGACTGGATCGCCGAGGCCGAAACCAAGGGGCTGGATGGCCAGGGGTTGGTGGAAGCCGCGCGGACGCTGGTTGCCGCCCACGATCGCGTCGTCGGCGAGTGAGCGGACAAGCGCCTCCGGATCAAGCGCCTGCGCTCGACCGCCGGATCGAGCGCCTTGCCCGGCTGATGGCGGTGGCGGGCGGTGGCGCACTGATCGCGGTCGTCGTCCTTACCGTCGCCAGCATCGTCGGCCGCCGCCTCGGGTCCGTCGGCCTCGGCCCGATCCCGGGCGACTTCGAACTGGTCGAACTGGCGACCGCCTTCGCCGTCTTTGCCAGTCTCGGCTGGTGCCAATTGCGCCGGGGCCACGTGACGGTCGACTTGTGCTGGCGCCGCGCATCGCCGCGACTGACCGCGGGCATCGATCTCGTGGCCGATTTGCTCATGACGCTGGGTGCGGCCCTGCTTGCCTGGCGTCTGGCACTCGGCCTGCTCGATCGGCATCGCTTCGCCGAGACTACCTTCGTCCTGCAGATCCCGCTCTGGTGGGGCTATGCGGCCTGTCTCGTCGGCGCCATGGTGTTCGTCCTCGCCTGCGCTTCGTCCGTGCGGCGCGACTGGCAGCGGATGCGGCAGGGCTAGAGGTCGCCGATGACCGGCCTGGAGGCGGCACTCTGGTCCTTTCCGGCCTTGCTCGGCCTGATCCTGCTGCGCGTGCCGATCGGCCTCGCCATGCTGCTGCTCGGCGTTGCCGGTACTTGGTACGTCACCGGCAGCCCGACGCCCGTGCTGGCTCAACTGAAGTCCCTCGCCTACTCCACCTTCGCGAGCTATGCGCTCTCGATCATCCCTCTGTTCCTGTTGATGGGCCAGTTCGCCACCCGCGGCGGGCTGTCGGCAGCGCTGTTCCGCGCCGCCGCCGCCTGGATCGGGCATCGTCGTGGTGGGGTCGCGATGGCGGCGGTCGGCGCCTGCGGCGGCTTCGGCGCGATCTGCGGCTCGTCGCTCGCCACCGCTGCGACCATGGGCCAAGTGGCGCTGCCGGAATTGCGGCGGCTCGGCTATTCGGGCGGGCTCGCCACCGGAACCCTTGCCGCGGGCGGCACGCTCGGCATCCTCGTGCCGCCCTCGGTCGTCCTCGTCATCTATGCGCTCCTGACCGAACAAAACATCATCAAGCTGTTCGCGGCGGCACTGGTTCCGGCCGTCCTCGCGGCGGCCGGCTATCTGCTCGTCGTCGCCCTGTACGTCAGGCTCGTACCGACCGCAGCCGGAACCCGTCCGAAGGCGGATGCCCGCGAGCGCCGCAGTGCGCTGCTCGCAACCTGGCCCGTCCTCGCCCTCTTCGCGCTGGTCATCGGCGGCATCTACGCCGGCTGGTTCACGCCCACCGAAGGCGCGGCCGTCGGTGCCGCCGGCACGGGCCTCGTGGCTCTGGCGAGGGGCGGGCTCGACCGGCAGGGGTTGGGCGAGACGTTGACCGCCACCGCCACCTCGACGGGGATGATCTTCTTCGTCCTCCTCGGTGCCGCCGTGTTCAACGGCTTTCTCGCCTTCGCGCAGTTGCCCCAGGCGGCGGTCGAGGTGATCGCTGCGAGCGGGGCAAGCCCGTGGACCGTGCTGCTCCTCATCCTGCTCGGTTACCTCGTGCTCGGCTGTATCATGGACAGCTTGTCGATGATCCTCTTGACCGTGCCGATCGTCTTTCCGGTAGTGATGCACCTCGACTTCGGCCTTTCACCGACCGAAACCGCGCTGTGGTTTGGCATTCTGGTGCTCGTCGTGGTCGAGGTCGGTCTGATCACACCGCCCGTGGGACTGAACCTGTTCGTGATCAACGGCCTCGCGCCGGACGTGCCGCTGCACCACACGTTCCGGGCAGCCCTTCCCTTCGTTCTGGGCGATCTGGTCCGCGTGGCTCTGCTCGCTGCCTTTCCGGTGCTGAGCCTGGGGCTCGTCCGGCTGCTGTTCTGAGCGGGCGTCAGCCCCAGCGCGCACGCAGGGCCGTGCGCTCTGCGGCGAGCGCCAACAGGACCAGTTGGGCCGGGAGATTGCGGATGCCGCCCGCGCGCCACATCGCCATCGCCTCGTCGAAGCCGAGACGGAACGGCCGGATGTCCTCGGACTCGTGATCGAGCCCATGGTGCCCGGCCACCGCGAGATCAGCGCAATGGGCGACAAATCCGTAGATGTACTCGTCGCTGTAGCCTGGACTGCTGTAGCCTTCGTAGACCTGCACGAGGTCTCGGGCCTCGAGCCCCGCCTCCTCCTGCAATTCGGCGCGCGCGATGGCTTCGGGGCCAAGGTCCTTGTCGATCAGACCGGCGACGGCCTCGATCAGCCAGGCATCGACCGGATCGGCAACGGCACCGGCGCGGAACTGCTCGATGAGGACGACCGTATCCGCCACCGGGTCGTAGGGAAGCACGACGACGGCGGGACCACGACGAACAACCGTACGTTCCAGCGGCGGCGTCCAGCCGCCTTCGAAGCGGCCGTGACGGAGGCGCAGTCGGTCGACCGGCAGCCAGCCGTCGAGCAGCCGCTCGACCCGCTCGATCGTCAACGCGCCCTTGGCCATGCTCAGCCGAACGCCTTGAAAGTGATCAGCGTGAACGTGTCCTTGACGCCGTCGAGGGTCTGCACTTGGCTGTTCACGAAGCGGCCGATGTCCTCGCCGTCGTCCAGATAGACCTTCATCAAGAGATCGTACTGGCCGGAGATCGAGTGGACCTCGGATACCTCCGAAACCGTCTGGACGGCCGCATCGGCGACATCGTAGGCGCGGCCGAGTTCGCACTTCACCATGATGAAGAGGGTCTGCATCACTCGTCCTCGGTGCGCTGCGGGCTCCGGAGCGGGACCTCGCGCAACAGGAAGCCCGGCACATGGTCGCCCATACCGACCACCCGACCGTCGTCGCGCCGCTCGCGGCGTTCACCGGAGCGGCGTCCGGCCCGTTCGGCCTCGGTCCGGGCCTCGGTCCGCGTCATCGACACTGGGCGATCCGGCCGCAGGGCCGGCTGCGGCTCGACGGGCGCAGGCGCTGTCACCGCTGCCGGCGATTCCTCGCTTGCGGGTTTGCGCCGCCGCCGGCCGCGCCCCGCGGGCTTCGCCGGCACCGGCGCCTCGGCCTCCGCCGGGGGCGCGGTCTCCAGCACCTCGTCACCGACCGGGACGTGCGGCTTCGGATTGAACGGGTCGAACAGCGGGATGGGGCCGCCGATCAGCTGCTCGATCTTGGCGAGACGCTTGTCGTCCTCGTCGGTGGCAAAGGTGAAGGCGCGGCCCTTCTTGCCGGCGCGGCCCGTCCGCCCGATGCGGTGAACGTAGTCGTCGGCGTGGGTCGGCACGTCCAGGTTGATGACGACCGGCATGTCGGAGATGTCCAGACCGCGCGCCGCGACGTCGGTCGCAACGAGATAGTCGACCTCGCCCGCCTTGAAGGCATCCAGGGTCGCCTGACGCTGGCTCTGGTCGAGATCGCCGTGGATGTCCCGGGCGTTGTAGCCCTTGCGCTGCAGCTTGCGGGTGACGGTGCCGACGTCGCGCTTGCGGTTGCAGAAAACGATTGCCTTGCTGACGTCGTGTTGGCGGATCAGCGCCTCGACGGCGTCCGTCTTGCGCGACGGCGCCATGCGGCAGAGCACGCTCTGGATGTTCGACACCGTGGTGGCCGGCGGCGACACCGCCACCTCCGCGGGATCGGTGAGGAAGCGTTCGGCGAGCCGGCGGACTTCCTTGGGCATCGTCGCCGAAAAGAGCATCGTCTGCTCGCGGCGAGCGAGCAGGCTGGCGATCCGCTCGACGTCGGGAATGAAGCCCATGTCGAGCATCCGGTCGGCCTCGTCGATGACGAACATCGAAACGCCGCCCAAGAGGATCTTGCCCCGCTCGAACCAGTCCAGCAGTCGGCCCGGCGTCGCGATCAGCACGTCGACGCCCCGATCGAGCAGCTTCTCCTGGTCGCCCATCCCCACGCCACCGATGATCAGGGCCATGGTGAGCTTCACGTACTTGCCGTACTTCTCGAAGTTCTCGGCGGTCTGGGCGGCCAATTCGCGTGTCGGACTGAGGATGATCGAGCGCGGCATCCGCGCGCGTGCCCGGCCGCTCGCGAGTTGGTGGATCATCGGCAGCACGAACGCCGCGGTCTTGCCCGTACCGGTCTGGGCGATGCCGACGAGGTCGCGCTTGGCGAGGATCACCGGAATGGCCTGCGCCTGGATCGGCGTCGGCCGCGTGTAGCCGGAATCGGCCACCGCGCGGGTAACCTCGTCGCACAGGCCCAGTTCGCCGAATTCGGGCAAGGCTTCGTTCTCTTGGGTCAAGTACAGTCCATATCGCTTGGCGTCGTGTCACGGGCGGTGTAGGCCGCTGTCACGCAAAGTCAACGATCGTCGCGGGTTCATCGCGCGATCTTGGTCGATAAAGGACGAGGGGGAGCACCCGCATGCGCGATTCCCTGGCCTTCGAGCCCCGCAACTGCCAGCTGGTGGTCGTCGACGTGCAGGCGCGGCTCGCACCGGCCATGCCGGCGGAGGCGCGGGCATGGGTCGGCGCCACCCTCGCGCTGCTCGGCAAAGCCGCACGCCTCCTGGGCGTTCCGGTGACCGTTACCGAACACGTGCCCGAGCGTATCGGCGGAACCGAGCCGGAGGTGCTCGCGGTGTTCGACGCGCCCACCGTGCTCGGCAAGATTCACTTCGGGGCGGCGAACGAGGACACGTTCCTCGCGCATGTGGCGGGGCTCGGTCGCGACCACGTCCTGGTCGCCGGCATGGAGGCCCATGTCTGCGTGCTGCAGACGGCCCTCGGGCTGAAGGCTCGTGGCTATCGGGTGGCGATGATCGCCGATGCGTCCTGTTCGCGTGCGCCGCTCGACGAGAAGGTGGCACTGGACCGCGCGCGCTTTCACGGTATCGAGCCGGTCACGGCCGAAATGGTCGTTTTCGAGTGGCTCCACCGCGCGGACCATCCCGCACGGCGGGCGGTGATCGATGCGATCAAGGCGCGCGACGCGCTCCGCGTCCGCGCCTGAGTCAGGCGGCTTCGAGCGCCGCGGCCAGCCCGACCATTCGGTCGTCCAGCCGGGTCGTGTCCGCGGCCACCTCGTCGGCGACGGCGAGCAGGTTCGCGGCGATTTCGCGGGTGTCGCCGGCAGCCGAATGGCCCCGCTCGATCCCCGCCATGGTCCGACCGGAGTGCCCGGAAACCGATTGGATGGTGCGGGCGATTTCACGGGTGGCCGCGTGCTGCTCCTCGACCGCGGCCGCGACCCCGTGGGTCACCTCGTCGACCGCCCCGACCGACCGGCGGATCGCGCGCACGGCCGTCACCGCGGCATCGGCCGCAACCCGGACCTCCTCGATCTGGGCGCCGATCCGTCGGGTGGCCTCGGACGTCTGACCAGCCAGCGCCTTGACCTCGGCGGCGACGACCGCGAAGCCGCGTCCCGCCTCGCCGGCCCGTGCCGCCTCGATCGTGGCGTTCAAGGCCAACAGGTTGGTCTGGCGGGCGATCGCCTCGATCATCTCGAGCACCGAGCCGATCGCGTTCGCCGTCGCCACCAACTCGCCGACCCGCGCGTCGGCGGTTGCGGTCTCCTGCTCGGCCTCGTCCACGGCCCGCCGGGTGGTGGCCGCCTGGTTGGCGATCTCCTCGATGGAGCGGCCCAGTTCCTCGGCGGCGCCGGCGATCCCCTGCGTGCCGGCGGCGCTTTCGCGGGCGGCCGCGGCCGCCTGCTCGCTCGCGCCGCTCGCCGTTCGTGCGGCCTCGTCGACGCGCCGCGCGTCCTCGGCGAGGGCGATCGCGCGCGCCCGAAGACCGCGGACCACCTCGCCCAACTCGTCGCGCAGCCGCTTGGCCGTGTCGATCGAGACCTCGCGGCGTGCCCGCGCCGCAGAATCGACGGCCTCGCGGAAGGCTTCGAGCGACGCCGCCATCGCCCCGATGTCGTCGCGTCGCCCGAGATAGGGGACGACCACGTTCGGCTCGCCGCGGCGGAGGGCGACCATGACGCGCGTCAATCGGGGCACCGGCCGGAGCAACGAGATGGCGACGATGGCAAGCGCGGCAGCACCCACGAGCATCGACAGCCCGCCGGCACGCAGCGCGTCGCGCACGAGGCTCGCCTTCGCGGCGGCAATCGCCTCGGTCGAAACGCCGACGTAGAGGATGCCCAGCACCTCGCCGGTGAGTGCTCGGATCGGCTGATAGAGCGTGCGATAGGGACGCCCCAGGATGACGGCCTCGCCGCGATAGGCCCTACCGGCCATGACCGGCCCGAACGCGGCGCTCTCGGTGCCGAGTACCGTGCCGACCGCGCGCTCGCCGTCGGGTTTGCGGATATTGGTCGTGCGCCGAACGAAGTCGCCAAGCGCGTCGTCGAA
>JBMCMJ010000020.1:0-17800 GCA_048615135.1 Pseudomonadota bacterium | reverse complement strand
CGACGATGCGCACCTCGGGGCCGAGATAGGTGGTGTCGTCCTCGTGGTCGTAGGCGCCGGCGTGGCCGAAGGCGAACAGGGTCGAGGCCTCGCGGATCGCGCGCGGGCCGAACCGGGCGCCCGGGCGCCACTGCGTGCCCGCATCGAAGGGGGCACCCAGGATGGCGAAGTCCGCAGCGATCGCGTTCCAGTCCTGGACGTAGGGACGCTTGGCGAAGGTGGCGATGCCGACGAAGGGCAGGTCGAGGCGGCCCGTTTCGTAGCCGTGGGTCATGGGGCAGGGGTTCCGTGCGGACGGCGGGTCGACGACGTCAATAGACCTCGGCGTAGAGCGTGACGAGATCGTCCTCGCTGCGTTCGGCGACCATCTGCAGCTCGGCCCGCTTGTGCATCGGGTAGGCCTCGGCGAGGACCGGGCCGAGCCAGGCCAGCGCCGTCGCGTCCGCCTCCAGGGCATCGAGGGCTTCGGCGAGCGAGCGCGGCAGATCGGCGATGCCCTTGGCCGCCCGGCCGAGGGCCCCGAGGCCGTCCGGGTCCTCCGTCGTCACCGTGGGCGTGGGCAGATCGTCCACGATGCCCGCGAGCCCGGCGAACACCAGCATGGCGAGGTGCAGATAGGGGCTCGAGGCGGCATCCCCGCCCCGGTATTCGAGGTTGAAGCGTGGTGCCGGATCGATGTCGGCGGCGAGCGGATAGGGGCAGATGCGCAAGAGCGCCTCGCGATCGTTGGCCCCGAGATTGGCAAAGAACGCCGACCAGCTGTGCGGCCGCAGGCGCAGATAGGAGACGGGCGAGGGGGCCGTGACCGCGGAGAGGGCGCGCGCGTGACGCAGGATGCCGGCGGCGAAGGCGCCCGCCGTGCGCGACAGGCCGTAGGGCGCGCGCGGATCGTAGGTGACCGGGCGGCCCTCGGTGTCGGCGAGGCTCATGTGGACGTGGACACCGTTGCCGACGAAGCCCGGCGTGACCATCGGCGAGAAGCTCACGGCGGTGCCGTGGTGCCGGGCGACGGCGCGGGTAATCTCGCGCAGGTTGACGGCCCGGTCCGCGGCGACCAGGGCCGGTGCCGGCTCGAGCGTCACCTCGAACTGCGCGGGCCCGTATTCGGGAAGGAACGTCTCGGGGCCGAGACCGTTCGCCCGCAGCGCACCCAAGAGGTCGCCGACGAATCCCTGCAGGCCGTAGAGCCGGCCGAGGCCGTAGGCGTCGTGCGTGCGGCAGGGCAGGCTCGCCTTGTGGAACTCGTGCTCGAAAGCGGCGACGAGGCGCAGGCCCGCGCGGCTTTCGAGGGCGGCCAGGGCACGCTCGAGGAGGCTCCGCAGACAGCAGGCCCAGGGCTCGCCGTCGAGCGTGCGGATGCGCCCCAGTGTCCAACGGAGCGGCGGCGCGTCGTCGCCGAGGTCGAGCGCGACCTCGGTCCCGTCGACCGGCACCAGATGGAGGTCGCCGAGTGCGCCGAAGGGCGTGGCGGCGATTCGCCCGAGGGCGTTGATCATGACGTTGGAGGGCGTCCAGCCGACGCCGAAGCGGCGATGGCGCTCGAGATCGCGCGCGGGCACGCCCTTGCCGCGCACCTGCCCCGAAAGGTCGGAGCAGCAGATCATCACCAGGTCCTCGCGCGCGATACCCATACTTTCCCCCGCCGCGCCCCCGCCAGGGGCTTGGTTGCGATAGCCGAGAAGGCGTCGCGCGATGCGCTGGAGAAAGCCGGCGAAAGGTGTGGCTCCGGGGGTCGGATTCGAACCGACGACCGATCGGTTAACAGCCGATTGCTCTACCGCTGAGCTACCCCGGATCGGAACCGAGGCGCCTATAGCAGCGGGGGGAACCCCGCGCAATGGCGCCGTCTGGAGGCCCGGGCCGGAATCGAACCGACGTACGAGGATTTGCAGTCCTCTGCATGACCACTCTGCCACCGGGCCGGCAGGCGTCGCTGTTTGCCAGCGCCGGGAGCGGGGGTCAAGCGGTCGACCAAGGGTGTGGCCCGACCCCCTAGGCGATCCGCACCCGACCGCCGTAGAACGACAACGCCCGAGGGACCTTCGAGGACGCGCTGATGGACGACGCGGCACGACGACGGAACATGATCGAGAACCAGCTCCGCCCGAGCAACGTGGCCGAGCCGCGGGTGCTGGAGGCGATGGGCTCGGTGCCGCGCCCGCCCTTCCTGCCGGCCAGCCTGAAACCCGTTGCCTACAGCGACGACGACCTGATCATGCCGGATGGCCGGTTCCTGATCGAGCCTTTGGTGCTGGGCCGGCTGCTCCAGGTCGCCGAACCGAAGGCGACGGACACCGCACTCGTGATCGGCTGCGACACGGGCTATGCGGCGATCGTGCTGAGCCGCTTGGTCGGCACCGTCTTCAGCTTGGTCGATCCGGCCTTCCGGGCGGAGATCGACGCGAAGAGCGATGCCCTGGAGGCGGTCAACCTGTTCACGGTGGAGTCCGCCGACGGCCTCGCCGGCCATCCCGAGCGCGCCCCCTACGACCTGATCATGGCCATCGGTCGTCTGCCGGAGGTGCCCGACGCGCTCACGGCGCAACTCGCCGAGGGCGGCCGCCTCGTCGCCGTGGTGGGCGAGGGACGCGTCGGCCAGGGGACGGTCGTGACCCGCGTGCACGGGCATTTCGGCCGGGTTGCCGGCTTCGATGCGGCGATTCCGGCCTATCGTGGTCTCCGGCCGAGGGTCGACTTCGAGTTCTGAAGGTGTAGATTAACGGGCCGTTTACCGTTTCCGGCTAAGGCTGGGCGTGGATGCTGATCGGGTGCGCGAGCGCATCGAGCCTGGAGCAACGCCATGAGCAACGGCAACGTCGTCGACGAGCCCTCGATGGACGAGATCCTGTCCTCCATTCGCAAGATCATCGCCGAGGACGAAGTGGAGGATAGGGCGGCCGCCCCGCAGGCGCGCAAGGCGAAGGCGGACGAGGCCGCAGCCCTGGACCTCACCGAGGACGATGTCGGTGACGCGCCCTTCGACGGCGACGCCGACGACGTGCTGGAGCTGACCGCCGACGACGAGACCGCGCCCATGGACGCGGACGACGACGAGGCGGCGCCGGCCGAGATGGGCTTCGCCAATGCCGACGAGCCGGCCGATCTGCTGGTCGAGGACGACCCGAACGTCGAGGACGCGTCTGCCGCTGCGGACGAGGGCGACGAGCCCGGCACCGCTCCGGCCGTGGCGGTCGGCGAAGCCGCGGACGCGGACCAAGTGTCGGCGCAGCCGAGCGACAAGGCGGCCGTGGTGATGGACGCGACGACGGAGGTGCTGCTCGACAGTGGGGCCGCCAGCATGGCGAGCGGGGCGCTGCAGCGCCTGTCGGCGGCGATGGCCCCGGGCGACGCCCTGGCCGGCGGCAACCGGTCGATCGAGACGTTTCTCGCCGATCTGGTCCGCCCGGAGCTGAAGGCGTGGCTCGACACCAACCTGCCGCCATTGGTCGAGCGGATCGTCGAGCGCGAGATCAAGAAGCTGGTCCGGGACGCCCAGCCGGACTGAGGCCGGTTTGCGGCGCGCCCCGCTTGCTTGAAGGGGGGGGGCGGTTCCTCTAGAACCGCGTGACCGTCGAAGTCACCTCCCTCGAGCGAGCCCATGTTGGACAAGACCTACGTTCCGGCCGACGTCGAGGCCGGCCGCGATGCCGCCTGGGACGCAGCCGGTCACTACCGCGCCACCGGCAACGGTGAGCCCTACTGCATCATGATGCCGCCGCCCAACGTGACGGGCTCGCTGCACATGGGCCACGCGCTCACCTTCACCGTGCAGGACACCCTGATCCGCTTCCAGCGGATGCGCGGGCGCGCGGCACTCTGGCAGCCCGGCACCGATCACGCGGGTATCGCCACGCAGATGGTGGTCGAGCGCGAGCTCGCGAAGGAAGGCCGGACCCGCCAGGAGATGGGCCGCGAAGCGTTCACCGAGCGGGTCTGGCAGTGGAAGGGCGAGAGCGGACGGACGATCGTCAACCAGCTCCGCCGCCTCGGCGCCTCGCCCGACTGGTCACGCGAGCGCTTCACCATGGACGACGGGCTCAGCCGGGCGGTCCGCAAGGCGTTCGTCGAACTGTACCGCGAGGGCCTGATCTACAAGGACAAACGGCTGGTCAACTGGGACTGCCAGCTGCACACGGCGATTTCCGATCTCGAGGTCGTGCAGAAGGAGGTCAAGGGCAACCTCTGGTATCTGGCCTACCCGATCGAGGGCACGGACGAGACGATCACGGTCGCTACCACCCGACCCGAGACGATGCTCGGCGATACCGGCGTGGCGGTCCACCCCGAGGACGAGCGCTACGCCCATCTGGTCGGCAGGCACGCGATCCTGCCGCTGGTCGGCCGGCGCATTCCGATCGTCGCCGACAGCTATTCCGATCCGGAGAAGGGCACGGGTGCGGTCAAGATCACGCCCGCCCACGACTTCAACGACTTCGAGGTCGGCCGCCGGCAGGGACTGGACGCGATCAACATCCTCGACGCCGACGGTCGGCTGAACGGGGCGGTGCCCGAGGCCTATCGCGGCCTGGAGCGGTTCGAGGCCCGAAAGCGCGTGGTCGCCGATCTCGAGGCGCTGGGCGTCCTCGTCCAGGTCGAGCCCTATACCCACATGGTGCCGTTCGGCGACCGCTCGAACACGGTGATCGAGCCTTTTCTCACCGACCAGTGGTTCTGCGATGCGGCGACGCTCGCCAAGCCGGCGATCGAGGCGGTGGAAACCGGGCGCACCCGCTTCGTGCCGAAGCAGTGGGAAGCCACCTATTTCGAGTGGATGCGCAACATCCAGCCCTGGTGCATTTCGCGCCAGCTCTGGTGGGGGCACCGAATCCCGGCTTGGTACGGCCCGGACGGCACCGTGTTCGTCGCCGAGACCGAGGACGCGGCCGTACAGGCGGCTCGCGCGCACTACGGCCGCGCGGTCGACCTCGTCCAGGACGAGGATGTGCTGGATACGTGGTTCTCCTCGGCGCTCTGGCCGTTCTCGACGCTCGACTGGCCGGACGGCAGCCCGGAGCTGGATCGGTTCTATCCGACCGACGTGCTGGTCACCGGCTTCGACATCATCTTTTTCTGGGTCGCGCGGATGATGATGATGGGCCTGCACTTCATGGGTGAAGTGCCGTTCCGCGAAATCTACATCCATGGCCTCGTCCGCGACGAGGACGGCCAGAAGATGTCGAAGTCGAAAGGCAACGTGGTCGATCCGCTGGAGCTGATCGACGCTTATGGCGCCGATGCGCTGCGCTTCACCATTTTGGCGAGCCTGTCGCAGGGCCGCGACATCAAGTTCGGCGTGAGCCGGGTGCAGGGCTACCGCAACTTCGTCACCAAACTCTGGAACGCCGCCCGCTTTTGCGAGATGAACGGCTGCGCACCGGCGGCGGGCTTTGATCCGAGGCGGGTCGAGGCGACGCTCAACCGCTGGATCGTCGCCGAGACGGCCGCGGCGGCCGCGGCCGCGACCGAGGCGCTCGCGTCCTATCGCTTCAACGACGCGGCGTTCGCCCTCTACCGGTTCGTCTGGGACCGCTTCTGCGACTGGTACCTCGAACTCGCGAAGCCGCTTCTCGATGCGGGCGGCCCTGCGGCGGAGGAAACGCGGGCGACGGCGGCCTGGGTGCTCGATCGGGTCTTCCACCTGCTGCACCCGATGATGCCGTTCGTCACCGAAACCCTGAACGAGCAGCTCCTGGGCAAAGCACCCAACCGATTGATCGCCGCGCCCTGGCCGGAGTTGCCCGACTTCGCCAACGAGGCGGCCCGGGCCGAGATCGACTGGCTGATCGACCTCGTCGGCGAGATCCGCGCGGCCCGCGCCGAACTGCGCGTCCCGGCGGCGGCCAAGCTGGAGCTGTGGGCGAAGGAGGCGAACCCGCTCACCTGCGAACGCCTGGAGCGGCATCGCCCGGCCCTGGAGCGGCTCGCCCGGCTGGAGGCAATCCGTCTGGGTACGCCCGAGGCCGAGGGCGGCAGCCTCCAGGTGGTGGTAGGGGCCGTGACCTTCGTGCTGCCGTTGCGCGGGGCGGTCGATCTCGCCGCCGAGCGGGCCCGGCTCGCCAAGGAAATCCAGAAACTGGAGAAGGACGTGCGCCAACTGGACGCCAAGCTCGCCAATCCGCAGTTCGTGGCCAAGGCGCCGGCCGACGTGGTCGCCGAGCAGACCGAGCGGCGCGACCAGGGCCTCGCCACGCTGCGCCGGCTGGAGGCCGCCCGCGAGCGGATCGCCGACTGATGGCGCGGCCGGTGGAACTCGGGCTCGTCGACCTCGACGACAACGACGCGCTCCCCCGCCTCTGGTTGGTCGGCGCCGAGGCCGTCGCACAACTCCGCGCCGGCTGGCCGGAACGCACGCATGGCTGGCTGAACGCCATTGGCTTCGAGGCGAAGGCGGGGGCGACGGCGCTGTTGCCCGACGCCGAGGGCGGGCTGATGGGCGCACTCGGCGTCGTCGACGACGAAGGCTCGCCCTTCGCCGTGGCGGCGGCCCTCAAGGGATTGCCCCCCGGCACGTGGCGGCTTGCCGAGGCGGGCACGGTGCCGCTCGACGTGGCGGTGCTCGGCTGGGCGCTCGAACACTACCGCTTCCGGCGCCGAGGCGACGAGCCGACCCTGGCCCTGGCGGTCGATCGTGGCGGGCTTGCGGTGCGGCGGGCGGAGCGCCTCGCGGCGGCGGTGCATGTCGCGCGGGATCTGGTCAACACGCCGGCCAACCGGCTGGGACCGGCCGAACTCGCGACCGAAGTGGAGGCGGTGGCGGAGGCGACCGGTGCCGCGGTGCGGGTGATCGTCGGTGACGACCTCCTCGACCACAACCTGCCGGCGATCCACGCGGTCGGCCGGGCGAGCCCCCGCGCGCCGCGGCTGATCGACCTCGTTTGGGGCGATCCCGCGCATCCGAAGCTGACCCTGGTCGGCAAGGGGGTCTGCTTCGATACGGGCGGGCTCGACATCAAGCCGTCGTCGAACATGCTCTTGATGAAGAAGGACATGGGCGGTGCGGCGGTGATGCTGGGCCTTGCCCGGGCGGTGATGGAGGCGGGGCTGCCGGTACGGCTGCGGCTGTTGATCCCCGCGGTCGAGAACGCCATCGCCGGCAACGCCTTCCGGCCGGGCGACGTGATCGACACGCGCAAGGGCAAGACCGTCGAGATCGGCAACACCGACGCCGAGGGCCGGCTGATCCTGGCGGATGCCTTGGCGCTGGCCTTCGAGGAGGCGCCGGACCTCGTGCTCGACGCGGCGACCCTGACCGGTGCCGCACGGGTCGCCCTCGGTCCCGATCTGCCGGCACTCTTCACCCCCGACGACGACCTGGCCCGTGCCTTCGAGGCGGCGGGCGCGGAGGCGCGCGATCCCGTCTGGCGGCTGCCGCTGCACGCGCCCTACCGCAAGATGCTCGACAGCCCCACGGCCGACCTCAACAATACCGGCGCCGGCGGTTTCGCCGGTGCCATCACCGCCGCTTTGTTCCTGCAGGCGTTCGTCGAAGGCGAGAACTGGGCGCATCTCGACATCTACGCGCACAATCCGACGCCCAAGCCGGGTCGCCCGAAGGGCGGCGAGGCCACGGCACTGCTCGCCCTCTACCGTCTGCTGGAACGTCGTTACGGGGACTGACCGACCATGGCCCGCACGCCACCGCCCGCCCTCGATGCCTATCCCCACGTAGTCCGGTTGCAGACCCGGTGGATGGACAACGACCTCTACGCGCACGTCAACAACGTCGTCTACTACAGCTATTTCGACACGCTGATCGCCGAATTCCTGATCGACGAGGCCGGATTCGATCCGTTCGAGGCCGAGGTGGTGGGCGTTGCCGTGGAGACCGGCTGCCGGTTCCACAGCTCCATACGCTACCCGGACCGGATCGATGCGGGCCTGCGGATCGGCCATCTCGGCACCTCGTCGGTGCGCTGGGAGATCGGCATCTTCAAGGCGGGCGAGCCGACGATGGCCGCGGCGGACGGGCATTTCGTCCACGTCTTCGTCGACCGCGCCTCGCAGCGACCGGTGCCGATCCCAGAGCCGCTGCGCCGAGCGATGGCCAAGATCCAGCGCTGACCGCGCTTGATTTCGTCTCCAGTGCCCTCCATCATCCGGCGATGACGACGGATGATGGCATGGCGAAGCTCCGGGTGAACCTGCAGGCGCGGGAGTTCGAGGTCGAGGGCAGCGAGGCGTTCGTTGCCACCTACGGCGCGCGCATCGAGCAGTTGCTGCATCGCCTGATCGAGGGGGCTCGCCCGAGTACCGGTGCACCGGTCGCGCTGGTCGAGGACGCTGTCGATGTCGAAGACGCCGGCTTCGGCGCCCTGCTCCACGCCCTGCCGCGCAACGCGACCGACGTCGACCGCATGCTGCTCGCCGGCTGGTTCGTCCAGGCCGGCAATGCGGAGCGCAGCTTCACCACGGCCGATGCCAACCGGCATCTGGTCGACCAGGGCATCAAGGTCGGCAACGCCTCGCAGTCGGTGAAGCAGAACCTGCTCGCCAAGCGCGCCTTCCAGGTGCAGCGCGGCCGCTACCGGGTGGCCCAGACCGGGCTGCAGCACCTCGCTCAACTCACGGGCGGTAGGGTGCCGCTCGGCAGCGGCGAACGCGGTTGACCGAGGCCAGGCGATTGCGGGATACTACGACCATGAAACTCCGGATCGTCGCACGCAGCCTTCGAATTAGTCGCCCGACGCTCGGCTGAGCGTCGGGACCGTCTGCGCGTCGATTTCTTCGCCTTATCCGGAGTTCGTTCATGTCCGCCGTTACCTGTTTTGCGGTTCAGGCTGCGCCCTGTCCGAATGTGCTCTCGCGCGTGTTCGACCTGCTCGCCCGTCATGGCGTGGTGCCCGCGCGCTGCCACACCCATGTCGAGCCTGACGCCGGTCTGCTCATCGACCTGCAACTGGCCGGCGTCGATGCCCGTCTCGCCCGGAAGCTCCACCACGGTTTGAGCCGGCTGGTCGACGTCGACGACGTGCTGGTTGCGGCGAAGCGCCCGGCCGAGTGAGCCGGCCTCAGCCCGCGTCGTCGTCGGGCTCGTCGGCTTCGACGACAGGGATCGCGTAGGCGCCCGTCAGCCAGCGGGCGAGGTCGACGTCGCGGCACCGCTTGGAGCAGAACGGCTTCAGCGCCGGATCGCTCGGCCGTCCGCAGGTCGGGCAGCGCTGGGTGCTGGCCCCGGAGCGCCGGGAGCGGGCGGGTTTCGGCTCAGGCACGGGCATAGCTCGCGGGTGCGAGGTTGGGATCACGAACCGCCTGGAGGGTGAGCCCGCTCGGGGCGAGCCAGCCCTCGGCCAGCGTGCGGACTGCCGGGCGAAGCAGAAAGGCGTCGACGTCGGCGGCGACCCGCCACTTGGCGAGGGGCTCCGCGACCGCAGCGGCCAAAAGGGCGGTTGCGGCCGCGCGGACCGGATCGTGGCGCTCGTGCAGCGCCGCGGTCCGCCGCGGCCGCTCGATCACCGCCAACCCGCCCGCCAGCAGGCCCACGAGATGGCCGTCGACCGCCGGCAGCGCCTTTTCCAGCTCGCGTTGCAGGCTGCGGCGGCCGTCCGGTCCACCCGGATCGAGGAAGTCGACGACGATCTGGCCGGCCAATTGGCGAACGGCGATGGCCTCGACGAGTGCGGTGATCGCGGCCTGATTGACGCTGGCCACCGCCCCGGTCCGAGGCCCGCGGTCGACGTCGACGGCGACCAGCGCGCGGGTCGGCTCGATGGTGAGCCGGCCGCCGCCGGCAAGCAGGACCTCGGCGGCAAAGGCGGCGCCCCACGCCTCGCTGACCCCCGCCGTCGCCCATGGATCGTCGCTGCTCTCGATCACCAGGTCGGCCTCGGTCTCGAGGGCCGCGCGCAGCTTTTTCTGCACGTCGAGCCGGTGCGGACTGCGGGTGGTGACCGCCACGTCGGGCCCGATGTCGAACGCGGCGAGGACGGCAGCGATTCGATCCTCGAAGGTCGCGAGCGGTCCCGGCTTTTCCGTGGCGGCGCGTTCCATCCACCGCTCGAGGCGCCGTTCCAGCTTGGCGGCCTCGGCGAGGAGGGCGTCGTCCGCGACGTCGGCGGCCCTGGGCCGCAGGCGGATCGGCCGATCCTCGAACAGCGCGCGGGCGCGGCGTGCGAGCGCGGCGCGCCGGTCGGGCGGCACGGCCTCGTCGACGTCGGGGCTGCCCGCATCGCCGCGCCGCTCCAGCCACCGACCCGGTACGTGCCAACGGGCGGAGCCGCGCGGCGGCTTGTCCGCCACCGCATCGCGCACGCCCTGGACCAGCAGCCGCGTGCCTTCGCTGAGCCGGCCTCGGCGCAGCTTCGCCGGCAGGCGGACGAGCAGGGCGAGGCCGCCCACGTCGACGAAGGCGCCGCCGAGGTCGGGGGCGTGGCGGGTGATCCGGCCGAGGAAGGGGGCCTCCTCGATACCCGCGACACGCTCCAGCACCCGCACCGCCGCGAGGCGGCCATCGACCACCTTGCCGAAGGTCCAGGCGAAGGGCCCCGGATCGACGACGAGGCCGATCATCGCTCGGACTCCGCGAAGCCGAGGCCGCGTAGCAGGCGGAGCGTCAACTCCAACGGCAGACCGACGACGTTCGACCAGCTCCCGTTGATCGCCACGACGAAGCCCTCCGCACGGCCCTGGATGGCATAGGCCCCGGCCTTGCCGCGCCACTCCTCGCTCGCGAGGTAGCGGTCGATGTCGTGCGGCTCGAGGCGCTTGAACTTCACCTGGGTGAGGGCGACCCGCTCCGCGATGCGGCCATCGGGGGCACGCGCCGCCACGCCGGTGAGCACGCGGTGCCGGCGACCGCTCAAGAGTTCGAGCAGCTGCCGGGCACGGATGGGCTCTTCGGTCTTGTCGAGCACCCGGCGCCCGCAGGCGACGACGGTGTCGGCCGCAACGACGAAGGCATCGGCTTCCTGGTGGGCGATGTCGTCCAGTTTCGCGCGAGCGAGGCGCTCGGCGAGCTGGCGCGGCAGTTCGCCCGTGCGGGGCGTCTCGTCGACATCGGGGGCGAGCACGCGGTCGGGGTCGAGGCCGACCTGGCGAAGGAGTTCGAGGCGGCGCGGTGAGGCGGAAGCCAGCACCAGCCGCTGGGCAGCCATCCTACTTGAAGCGATAGGTGATGCGGCCGCGGGTGAGATCGTAGGGGGTCATCTCGACAGTGACCCGGTCGCCCGTCAAAACACGGATCCGGTTCTTGCGCATCCGGCCCGAGGTATGGGCCAGGATTTCGTGGTCGTTCTCCAGCTTCACCCGGAACATCGCGTTGGGCAGCACCTCGGTGACCGTGCCACCGAATTCCATCAGGTCTTCTTTGGTCATGCTCTCTCCATAGTGGATCGATCCGCCGCGGCGGGGCGTGCCGTGGCAGGCGAAACCGTTGGCTTGGAGATGACGACAAACCCTCGGGGAATCAAGCGCCACCTCCGCAGAGCGGGTCCGCGGCCTTCCGACACGACCCGGTCAGGGGGCGGGCGACCCACTCGGCGGAAATCGAAGGTAGATCCTGTCCATCAACTGATCGCGCAAAGCGCGATATGCGTCGAGTCGTGCCTGTCGGTTGCCGCGGGCGAGGCTCGGATCCGGCATATGCCAGAAGTCGACCTCGACGGAGGCATCCCGCATGTACTCCACCGCTCGGTGATGCGCCTCGGGCGACAACGAGATGACCACGTCGAAGAAGTCGTCCTGCAGGGCGTCGAAACTCTGCGGGACATGTCCCTTCAGGCTGATGCCGATCTCGTCGAGCACTTCCGGTACGAAGAAGTCCGGCTCGCCCGGCCGGACGCCGACGCTGTCGACATAGACCCTCCGGCCATGGAAGAACTTCATGATCGCGGCGGCCATCGGCGAACGGATGGTGTTCATCGAGCAGGCGAAGAGGATGCTTCCCGGCAATTCCGCCACGGGCGTCAACCGCGAACGTGCAGCACGCAGATCAGGGTGAAGAGCCGCCGCGAGGTATTGCGGTCCATCTCGACCCGGTCGCGCAGCGCGTCGCTCAATTCCTCCGAGCCCTCGTCATGCAGGCCGCGCCGTGCCATGTCGATCGCCTCGATGCGGCTCGGCGTGGCGCTCTTGATGGCGTTGAAGTAGCTTTCGCAGATCAGGAAGTAGTCCTTGATCAGGGCCCGGAAAGGCCGCACCGGCAGGCGGATCTCGACCGCATCGGCGCCGCTCGCCGGCCGGGCGAGCAGGGTGAGCGTCGCATCCCGCAGCCCGAGGAACAGATCATAGGGACCGCGGGGACCGTCGAGCAGGCGAAAATGGTTCGCCTCCAAGAGGTCGAACATGGCGACCTGGCGCTCGTGCTCGACCTCGGCCGACCAGCGGACCAGGGTTTCGTTGTCGAGCTTGACCGACTGGATCCGGCACTCGGGGTCGTCGTCGACGGGGGTGCCGGTCATCGCCGCATCCTCACGTCCGCCGGGTGATGGCCGCGGCATGTGCATCCAGCCCCTCGGCGCGGGCGAGGCGCTCGGCGACCGGCCCCAGGCGGCGGAAGGCGGCCTCCGGGCAGTGCAGCAGCGTCGTCCGCTTGAGGAAGTCGACCACCCCGAGGCCCGAGGCGAAGCGCGCACTGCGGCCGGTCGGCAGGACGTGGTTGGGGCCGCCGACATAGTCGCCGATCACCTCCGGCGTGAACGGCCCGACGAAGATGCTCCCCGCATGGTGGATCGCGTCGACCAGCGGCTCGGGCTCGCGGACGATGATCTCCAGGTGCTCGGGTGCCAGCCGGTCGACCAGCGCCGCGACGTCCGCCAAGCGTTCGACGACGATGACCGCCCCGTACTGCTGCCAACTCGCCGCCGCGACCTGGCGCCTGGACAGATGGGCGAGCTGCCGGTCGACCTCGGCCATCACCGCCCGGGCCTGGGCCTCGCTGTCGGTGACGAGGATCGACTGGGCGACGGGGTCGTGCTCGGCCTGACCGAGCAGGTCGGCAGCGAGCCATTCGGCCGGTACCGACTCGTCGGCCACGATGACGATTTCCGAGGGACCCGCGATCATGTCGATGCCGACATGGCCGAACACCTGGCGCTTGGCCTCGGCCACATAGGCGTTGCCCGGTCCGACGATCTTGTCGACCGGCCGGATGGTGGCGGTACCGAAGGCGAGGGCACCGACCGCCTGTGCCCCGCCCATCCGGTAGACCTCGTCGATGCCGAGCAGCCGGGCCGCGGCGAGCACCAGGGGAGCCACGGCCCCACCCGGCGTCGGCACCGCCATGACGAGGCGGCGGCAACCGGCCACCTGGGCCGGGATCGCGTTCATCAGCACGCTCGACGGATAGGCGGCGAGGCCCCCCGGCACGTAGAGGCCGACGGCGTCGATCGGCCGCCAGCGCATCCGCATGGACACGCCGAGGTCGTCGGTCTCCGCGAGGTCCGCCGGAAGCTGTGCGGTGTGGAAGGCGCGGATGCGCTCGGCGGCGAAGGCGAGGGCGGCATGGTCCTCCGCGTCCACCAGGGCTACCGCGCCATCGATTTCCCGCTCGGTGATGCGCAGCGACCAGCCCGTCGGCAGCGGGCCGTCGAAGCGCTCGGTATAGTGCCGCACCGCCTCGTCGCCGCGCTCGCGCACCTCCGCCAAGATGGCGGCGACGCCGGCGCCGACGTCTTCGGGCGCGTCGCGCCGCGTGTCGACGAGGGCGCTGAACCGCGTTTCGAAGTCGGGCTCGCCGTGGTGGAGCAGGACGGGCATCAGCTCTCGCGCCCGGGCTCGATGGCGGCCAGCGTCGAGGGGGCGGTGGCCGGCCGGGGCTCGCCCACGTCCTGCAGGTGGCATTCGAGCCGCTCGATCGTCAGCCGGATCGCTTCGCCGCTCTGGAAATAGAGGGTCACGGCGGTGCAGCCCTCGGCGCATTCGGGCTCGGGCAGGGGCGTCTCGAACTCGTCCGGGTCGGTGAGTTCGTCGCTCTCGGCATCGACCACCGTCAAGAGCCGGTGCTCGACGTCCGGCGAGGCGGGCTCCAAACCGCGCCACAGCGCGGCGCGGACGTGCTCGAACACGAGAATGCTGGTGGTCTCGGTCAGGTCGCCGTCCTTGGCGCGGCGCTCGTGCCGGTAGCGGGCGAACGCCGCCATGAAGCGGTGGGTCTCCGGATCGTAGGCCATCTCCGAAAGGGGCACTCGGGCATCGACCAAAAGATCGGCGATGACCGCCAGGTCCTCGGCATCGACGGCCAAAAGGCGGAGCGGCGCCGTCATGCGACGCGCTCGATTTCGGCGCCGCAGGTGCGCAGCTTGGCCTCGAGCCCGGCATAGCCGCGATCGAGGTGATAGATGCGGTTGACCTCGGTGGTCCCGGAGGCGGCAAGGCCGGCGAGTACCAGCGAGACCGACGCCCGGAGGTCGGTTGCCATCACCGGCGCACCCTTCAGCTGGTCGACGCCGCGGATCATGGCGGATGGGCCCTGCACGGTGATCCGCGCCCCCATCCGCAGCAGTTCCGGCACGTGCATGAAGCGGTTCTCGAAGATGGTCTCGGTAATCATCGCAGCACCCTCGGCGACGCACATCAGCGCCATGAACTGCGCCTGCAGGTCGGTGGCGAAGCCCGGAAAGGGCTGGGTCATCACGTCGACCCCGACCGGGCGCCGGTCGGTGCCGTCGACGACGATCCCGCCCTCCATGGTCTCCAGCGCGAGGCCCGTGGCGCGCAGCCGCTCGAGCGCGTCGCCGAACAGCTCGAGGTCGGCGCCCTCGATCTCGATCCGCCCGCGGGTGATGCCGGCGGCCATCGCGTAGGTGGCGGTCTCGATGCGGTCGGGGATGATGCGGTGGACGGCCCCGTGCAGCCGCTCCACCCCCTCGATGCGGATGTCGGGCGTGCCGGCGCCCTCGATGCGGCCCCCCATCGCGATGAGGCAATGGGCGAGGTCGACGATCTCGGGCTCGCAGGCGCAGTTCTGCAGGCGCGTCGTGCCGCGGGCGAGGGTGGCCGCCATCATCAGGTTCTCGGTGGCGCCGACCGACGGCATCGGCATACGGAAGGTGGCGCCGACGAGGCCCTTGGGTGTGGTGGCGTGGATATAGCCGCCGTCGAGATCGATCACCGCACCGAGCGCCTCGAGCCCGGAGAGATGAATATCGACCGGTCGGGTGCCGATGGCGCAGCCGCCCGGCAGGGAGACGCGCGCCTCGCCCGCGCGCGCGACCAGCGGCCCGAGGACGAGCACCGAGGCGCGCATCTTGCGGACGAGGTCGTAGGGGGCGGTGGTCGAAAGCAGCTCCGGACAGTGCAGCGCCATCCGCCCCGGCGCACCCGCCTTGTGGATTACCTCGACGCCGAGCAGCTGGAGGAGGCGGCGCATCGAGGAGATGTCCGCGAGGTCCGGCACGTTCGCGAGTTCGAGCGGCTCGTCCGCCAACAGGGCCGCCGCCATGATCGGCAGGGCCGCGTTCTTGGCGGCGCTGACGGCGATCCGCCCTGTCAGCCGCTTGCCACCTTGGATGAGGATCTTGTCCATGGGCTCCGCTTTTCCGAGGCCCCCGTTCTAGGCGACCGGCCGGCCCGGCTCAACGGTCGTCGGGCGACGGCTTCTTTTCTGCTTCTCGTGCTTCGGCCCGAGCGCGGGCCTGGGCCTTGCGTCGCTTGAGATTGGCCCGCATCTCGGCCGCGACCCGCGCCGCGTGCTCGTCGCGCTTGCGGCGCTTCTCCGCTTGTTCGTCGGTCTCCTCCGCCACCTCGGCCTCGCCGCTTGCAGCCCTCCGGGCCCTGTGGCATACCCCCGCTCGCTCCGGGCCGCCATAGCTCAGGGGTAGAGCGCACCCTTGGTAAGGGTGAGGTCGAGTGTTCAAATCACTCTGGCGGCACCATTTGCCCAGCGCCCTCTTGCCCGTGCCACGCCGTCGCGCGTACCCCTGCGTGGACCACCGGCCAGCCGGGACCCAGGAGGACGCGTGCTTCGTCTGTTGCGCAATGTCGAGGAGCTGCTGAGCGCAGCCGTGTTCCTCGCGATGACGGCTCTCGGCTTCGCCAACGTCGCCGTCCGCTCTCTTACCAATCGCTCCTTCGCCGCCACCGAGGAACTGCTGATCAACGGTTTGTTGATCCTCACCCTGCTCGGTGCCGCGATCGCGGCGAAGCGGGCGCAGCACCTCTCGGTCACCCTCATCGACCACTTGCTGCCGGGGCGGCTCCAGCTCGTCGTGCACGTCGTCGCCACGACCCTGGGTGCGGCGCTGCTGCTGCTCGCCACGTGGCACACGGGCGAACTGGTGCAGCGGCAGATCGAGAGCGGGGTGAAGAGCTACGCCCTGTTCATCCCCGGCTGGTACTACACCATCGGCCTGCCGATCGGCTTTCTGCTCGTCCTCGTGCGCTACGTCGAACGCGCGATCCTCGACGGGCGGGCGCTGTGGCGAACGGGAGTCCGGCACGATGGGTGACACGCTCTTGGGCCTCGGCGCCGGCACCGAGATGGTGATCGTCTTCTTCGTGCTGCTCTTTCTCCGGGTGCCCGTCGCCTTCGCCCTCGGGCTCGCCGCCATCTTCGCCATGTGGCAGCTGGGTTTCGGCCTCGATTTCGTGGGCGATCTGATCGCGGCCAGCGTCACCCGTTTTTCGCTGCTCGCCATCCCGTTCTTCATCCTCGCCGGCATCCTGATGGGGGCGGTCGGCATGGCCAAGCGGATGCTCGACTTCTTCCGCGTGGCGATGGGCGGGCTGCCGGGCGGCATGGGCGTGGTCGGCACGGTGGTGTGCCTCTTTTGGGGCTCGGTCAGCGGCTCGGGGCCCGCCTCGGTCGCGGCGATCGGCCCGCTGATCGTGCGCGGCATGACCGACGACGGCTACCACCCGGCCTATGCGGCGGCCCTCGTCTGCACGGGGGCGGCGCTCTCGATCGTCATCCCGCCCTCGATCGGCCTCGTCATCTACGGCGTGATCGCCGAGACCTCGATCTCCGGGCTGTTTCTCGCGGCCATCGTGCCGGGCGTGCTGATGGGCCTGTTGATGCTCGTGGCCTTACCCTTCGCCAGCCGCGATCCGGCGGCGGGGGACCGGTTGCGCGCGCTCGCGGCGGAACCGCACCGGCATCTGGCCTACGGCGCCCGCGTCCGCCGTGCGTTCCGCGAGGCCTTCTGGGGCCTGCTCACCCCGGTGATGATCCTCGGCGGCATCTACACCGGGATCTTCACCCCCACCGAGGCGGCGATCATCGCCACCGTCTACGCGCTGGTGATCGGTGCGGTCGTCTACCGCACGCTCACCCCCACCGTGCTCTACCGCAGCCTGAGCGAAGCGAGTGCCGCCTCGGCGGCGGTGATGCTGGTGGTCGCCTTCGCCAGCCTGTTCGGCTGGGTGGTCACTGTCGACGACCTCGTGGGCCAGTATTCCTCGGCGCTTTTGGCCCTCAGCGAGAACCCGCTGGTCATCCTGGCGGCGATGATGGCGATCCTGCTGGTCGCGGGCATGTTCATGGACGCGATCACCATCATGTTCATCACCCTGCCGATCTTCCTGCCGGTGGTGCGCGCCCTTGGCTGGGATCCGACGTGGTTCGGCGTCGTCTTGATGGTCAGCCTCGCCATCGGCCTGTTCACCCCGCCGGTCGGCATCAACCTGTTCGTTGCCGCCAACATCACCCGCCTCTCGATCGAGCGGATCGCGCTGGCGGCGGTGCCGTTCATTCTCCTGAGCCTCGTCGGTCTGACCCTCCTGGCCGCATTCCCCGTCATCTCCCAACTCGGCGACTGGTTCCGTTAGCGCACCGGCGCTCGGGGAAGGATCGGGGGCACTCGATGCCCCCTGGGCGATGGCGAAGCCATCGCCACTCGAGTGCTGACGGCCCTGGCCGTCAGCCGGG